>CAIQJD010000077.1 GCA_903872005.1 uncultured bacterium
CGACCCGCCGCTCGCCAACGTCTGCACGCCAGACGGCACGCGGTCGGTCAACGTCACGTCATACGCCGGCGCCCAGCCCACATTCGTCACCACCACCGTGTAGGTCAGCACATCGCCGGCCTGCCCGCTCGCCGGCGTCACTCGCTTGCTCACCCGCAACAAGGGCTGGTCTATGTTCGTCGTCGCCGTGTTGGAGGTCGCCATCTGCGTCCCCGCGCCATCGCTCCACCCCAGATCGAACTGCCCGCTGGTCGTATCGTTGGCCGTCGGCACGAACCAGAGCCATGTCGTCCCATCATCCGCCAGGCCGGTCGGCACAAAGCGGACGGTAATGTCGAAGACGTAGGGCTGCGTCGAGCCGCCATTGGAGATCGTATTGAGCGGGAACGTGATGTAACGGCCGCCGGTCGTGTCCGCGCCGCCGGACGCCCCATTGAATGCCGCGCCGGTCAGCGGCGTCCCCGAAACGTCGGCGATGGCCCGCGTCGATGTGACGAACTGCGTCCCGTTCGTCCCCTGCGTGTCGGTCACCATGGGCGACGCCAACACCAACCCCGCCGGCACGGTGATCCGCATCGTCTGCACCACTTCGCTGCCGATGGTCACCGGATCCGGCGACGTGAACTTGCCCACCGTTGGCAGCGCCGTGGCAATGGTCTGCTGGTCGGTCAGCGGGCCGTAGCGCCGCTCCTGCGGCAGATCGCCGGCCGCCGATGTGTAGGTCGCTGTGATGAAGTTGGTCGGGCTGGAGCCGGCCAGCGCCCCGCTGATGATGGCCGTATAGGTCAGGACCGTCGGGTTCTCTGTCCCGCTCGGCAGCGTGTTCGTGATGCGCGCCACATCCCAGGTCAGGGTGCGCCCATCGCCGGCCAGGCTCGCGCCGCCATACGCGTGGGTCACGCTGATGCCCGAGGGGATACTATCGGTCACGCGCACGTTGTAAGCCGGTCCCGTGCCGGTATTGGTCAATTGCACCGTGTAGGTCAGCAGGGCCGCGCCATCCAGGCCGCTCAGGCTCCCCGTGCTGCTGGCGGCGCGTTTCGTCAGCGTCAGCGCCGGCTCCACCAACGTGATCGGCGGCGCTGCGCTGCTATCCGTGTGGACATTGCCGCTCGCCGGCCGCCAACTGATGGTCGCCTGATTGCCACGCGTCTCACCGGCCACGTTGGCCGGCGTATCGGCGACGCGCGCCGCGAAGGTCACGACGATATCCTGACCCGGCGCGGGATTCGTCACCGTTCCAAAGGCCCAGGTCACAGTGACCGGCGTCGTCCCATCGTTGGGGCCAGCGACCGTCTGCACCAGCGACGCGCCGGTCGGGCTGATGACCTGCAGCGTGGCCGGCAGATAGATGAGGCCGGCGTCCAGCGTATCGGTGATGAAGAGATCCGACGTTGCGCCGGTCGGCAGCGTCACCGTGATGCGATAGGGGACTTCCTCGCCGATGCTGTAGGTCGTATCCCAGGAGTCCAGCGTCTTGGTGACGAAGAGCGATGGGCCGGGGCCTTCCACGGACGCGCTGGCCGTGCGGGCGTAGTCATTCAACGCGCCGCCCGGCCCATCCACGCCAGTGCGACTGTTGGAATTGCTCTCGCCGGCGCTGGTCCAGTTGACCCGCGCCCCGTTCGTGACCACCTGCCCCGACGCGATCAGGCCATTCAACTGCGCCGTATAGCTCAACGTCAGCGTGCCAGAAACGACCGGATAGGTCGCGAAGGTCCAGGTAATGGTGCGCCCAGCGGTTTCAATGCTGCTGGCCGGCGGATCG
>CAIQJD010000078.1 GCA_903872005.1 uncultured bacterium
AGGCGCAGCACCGGCGTCTCCATCCAACCGTACTGTTTGCCGAAATAGGCCGGCCGGTGTTGCGCGGGAGCGGTCTCCACCTTGCCCGAAGGCACCGCCCGACTCATCAACATGTCGTCTTTGGCCGGCACTCGCGCGATCACGCGCAGGTTGGTGATGTCAATGGCCTCCTCTGGCCGGTCGTGGGCATAGCTTTTGCGATGCTCGGCATGGAACATCTGCGCCAGCAACGGAATATGCTCCGTTTTGAACTCCTCCCAGAGGATAGGCAGCGTCAATTCTGAAGATTGCCCGACGTAGCGCGCGTCCACAAAGCGCTGCATCTCTATCTGCACGTCGCCATATCCGCCGGCTTCAATCTCGGCCCGCGCCTTCTGTTCCATCATCTCCCAGGCGATGTTGGCCTGCGCCACAAAGTCCGGGCCGAGCCGGCGGACGAACGACTCGCACAAGTGGTGTTCGATTTCCGCGAAGAGCAGCCCGAAGGCGCTGAAGAGACCAGGGTTGGGCACGATGACGACCTGCTTGATTTCCAGCTCTTGCGCCAGGACGGCCGCATGAATTGGGCCGGCGCCCCCGTAGGCGAAGAGCACGAAATCACGCGGGTCGCGGCCCCGCTCCGTCGAGACAGCCCGCAGCGCCCGAATCATGTTCGAGTTGGCGACCATGTAGCTGCCATAGGCGGCATCTTCGACGCTCAGGCTCAACGGGCCGGCGATCTGCGCGGCGATGGCGTCTTGCGCCAGCGCCTTGTGTAGCCTGACGGCCCCGCCGGCCAGGTAGTCGGGATTGAGATAGCCCAGGACGAGGTTGGCGTCGGTGGTCGTCGGCGCAACGCCGCCAATAGCATAACAGACTGGCCCTGGCTTGGAGCCGGCGCTCTTGGGGCCGGAATGCAGGCCGCCGCCGGCGTCAATCCACAGGATGCTCCCGCCGCCGGCGCCGATTTCGGCGATGTCAATGGATGGCACGCGGATGACGTAGCCGCCGCCTTTGCACAGCCGGCTGGCGACCGAGATGCCGGCCCCGACTTCATACTCTGGCGCCCGGCTGATCTGCCCGTCCTCGATGATCGAGGCTTTGGCAGTCGTCCCGCCCATATCCAGCGTCAATACATGGGAAAGGCCGAGCCGCTCGGCGACGTAGGCGCTGGCTACCACGCCGGCGGCCGGGCCACACTCGATAATGTACATCGGCTTTTCCATGCTGGCTTCCACCGACATCATCCCGCCGCTCGATTGCATCACCAGCAGCGGCGCGCGGATGCCCAGCCCTGTGATCGTCTCGCTCAAGAGCTGCATGTACTTCGTCACCGCCGGCCGCACGTAGGCATTGACCACGGTCTCGCTGGTGCGCTCGTATTCCTTAATGACCGGCATCAGCTCTGACGACAGGGTGATCATCAGGTCGGGGTAGTCGCGCCGGACCATGTCCTTGATTTGCTGCTCGTGGAGTGGATTCACGTAGGAATTGATGAGGCACACCGCCAGCGACTCAATCCCCTTGGCGACCAGGCGGTCAATCACCTCTTTGGCGTGATCGAGGTCGAGGGGCTTGAGAATGTTGCCATAGGTGTCTACCCGCTCGCGCACTTCCATGCGTAGCTCACGCGGCGAAAGGGGCGCCGGCTTGTTCCAGTACACGTTGTACAGTTCCGGCATGCGGAACCGGCGAATTTCCAGCACATCCCGGAACCCTTCGGTGGTGATCAGGCCGGTCTTCGCCCCGGTATGCTCCAGGATGGCGTTCGTGGCGACCGTGCAGCCATGCACCACCTCATCCACATCGGCGCCCTGGAGGTGATGCTCCTCGAACACCATCTTGATGCCATTGATGATCGCCATGCCGTAGTTGTCCGGCGTTGAGGAGATCTTCTTGGTCAAGACGACGCCGTCTTTGTTCATGAATACGATATCGGTGAAGGTACCGCCGATATCCACGCCGACTCTGAACCCCTGGGGCATAGTCTCTCGCCTTCCGTGATGTGTAGAGTGTGCCGCGCGCTGCTCCCCGCTCGCGTTCGTATCCCGTATGCAAATTGGGGCGAGGAACGTGGGTCAGTATAGCAGAAAAGGCCGCGTGCGCCAAGTGCTCGGCTCCCGCACACGCACCGGGCGTGGCCGCCGGCAGCGCCAGGGTCATTCCAAAGTCGCGCATGGACGGGACGCGTGTATGGTGAACAGGCTGACTCTGAAAACGCCCTGCCGCTGCCGCCTGTCTATTGACGCGCCGCGCAACCTCTGCTATAATCTGTTTGGTCAGGCGCAGGCCGCGTCGCCTGCGCCGCCCCGTCTCGCTGGCTCTCTGCCGCACGTATACTTCATCGGGAGCAGATGTGCCTGTGTCAGACACTCGAATCGGCCGCTGTGTGCTATTCGCCTGCGCCTTTTGCTACCTGGTAAGCTGGCCCGACGCCGTCTCCAGCCTCCCTCGGCGCAGCGCCGGCCGGCCGCCACGGCCGGCCCCACAGGGAGCGCGCAGTCCGCCCAACCCGACGTTCCCCCCGATTGTTGGCCCGTCAGTCGTGACTTCGTGACACTCCGGTCCTTGTCCGCGAGTTCGCACCATGTGAAGGGAGCAGACTAACGCAATGGGCACGCAAGCAAAAACTTCGCCTTCATCAGGCTCCGCCGGCAACGCGGCCGGCCTCTTCCTCCGCAAGTCCTCCGGTCTCGTCCGCGCCTTCTCGGTCTTCGATGGCTTCGCTTACGCCGTCTATGCCGTCTCGCCAGTGCTGGCCGCCGCCCTCACGTACATGCTCAGCGCCCCATGGAACGACGCCAACATCCCCTTGGGCATCGTCTTCGTCTGCCTGGGCTTCCTGCCCATGTTCACCGTCTACGCTATGCTGAGCACCGTGATGCCCAGGGCCGGCGGCGACTACGTCTGGCAAAGCCGCGCCTTCGGCGGCATCATCGGCTACATTATGACCTTCACTCCCATTGTGGTCAGCGCCTGGTTCTATACGGCGTCCAACCTCTACATCACGCCCATGATCACCGCGCCTACTTTCATCGCCCTGGGCGCCGTCTTCAATGCCCCCGGCCTGCTGAACGTGGCGAGCTTCTTGAGCAGCACCAATGGCATGTTCCTGCTCTACGTCATCTACATCATCTACGCATCTGTCCTCCTCTCCCTGGGCATGAAGGCCTATGCCCGTGTCCAACGCTATTCGTTCTATATTGGCATGTTGGGCGTCATCACCTGGGCCATCATGCTCCTGGTCACATCTCAGACCAACTTCGCCCAGGCGTTCAACAACTTCATGTCGAACACGCTCGGCTGGGGCGGCGGCAACGCCTATCAGCAAATCCTGGACCTGGCGAAAGCCGGCAATTTCAAGGCCGTGCCCCTCTCGCAAACCAGCGCCCTCTCCAGCTTCCTCATCGGCCCCGTCTTGGCCTATACGTTCATGGCCCTGGCGTGGACTGGCACTCTGGTTGGCGAAATCGGCGGTCTGGGCCAGTTCAAGAACTCCATGCGCATTTACTGGGGCG
>CAIQJD010000079.1 GCA_903872005.1 uncultured bacterium
AAGGCCGGCTTCGGCGGCGCGTTCGTGCGGCACATCGGGGCGTGGGACTTTGCGCCGAGCCGGCTGCTGTATAGTCTGTACGCGGTAGCGATCCCGCGCTATCTGGCGTGGCTGCGCGGCCGGCGCAGAGGCGAGGGCCCATCGGTCACGGGCGAATGACTACAGGGACTGAGCCCGGGTGGGGGAGCGTATTGAGGAGTCTTGCACGAAACTTGACAACCCTCATGGACGTAGTACAATTTTAGTATGTACACATCGCTGCTCAAGATGGGCGCCGGCGGTCGCGGCGCCCATTTAGATTGTCTGAACGTCGCGATGCGAGTAGAGAAGAGAGAAGATGAGCACTTCAGTTGAACATGCAGAGGTTGATACGGGGGGACCCGTCAGTCAGCGCACCACAGAATACGAGCCGCCGCAGTCGTGGCGTACGTGGCTGATCGGCCGGCCGCTTTCGACGGCGGATGCGCCGCATCAGGCGATCGGCAAGTTGATCGGGTTGGCGGTTTTTTCGTCAGACGCCCTTTCGTCTACCGCCTACGCGACGCAGGAAATGTTGGTGATCCTGGCGATGGCAGGGACGGCGTCGTTGGGCTATGCCTTTCCGCTGTCTCTGGGCATCGTGGTCTTGTTGGCGATTCTGACCCTATCCTATGAGCAGACTATCCACGCGTATCCAGGGGGGGGCGGGGCGTACATTGTCTCGCGTGACAATCTGGGCGAATGGCCGGCGCAAGTAGCCGGCGCTGCTCTGCTGACGGACTATATCCTCACGGTAGCTGTGTCGGTGTCTTCCGGCGTGGCGCAGGTGGTGTCGGCGGCGCCGGCGCTTTACAATTATCGGGTGGAGATATCTGTTGCGCTGGTCCTTTTTGTGATGTTGATCAACATGCGTGGCGTCAAGGAATCCGGCATGGCGTTCGCTGCGCCGACGTATTTCTTCCTGGTCATGATGTTCGTGACGGTAGGCATTGGCATCGCCCGCTATCTCACGGGGACCTTGGGAACTCTGGTCGAGCCGCCGGAAGTGGAAGTGACTCACATGGTACAAGGAGTCACAGTGCTGTTGCTGCTGCGGGCGTTCTCCAATGGGACGGCAGCGCTGACCGGCGTGGAAGCCATCTCCAATGGCATCCCGGCATTCAAGGCGCCGCGCAGTCGCAATGCTGGCATCACGTTGATCTGGATGTCCGTCATCCTGGGCGTGCTGCTGTTGGGTATCACATTCCTCGCGGTGCAGATTGGCGCAGTGCCATCGCAGTACGAGACGGTGATTTCGCAACTGACGCGCACGGCCTATGGGAATCGCGGACCGATCTATCTGGCAATGATGGCGGCCACCACTTTGATTCTCATCATGGCTACCAATACGTCATTCGCGGACTTTCCACGGCTGAGCGCACTGTTGGCGAACGATGGATTTCTGCCGCGGCAATTGGCGTTTCGTGGCAGCCGGCTGGTCTTCTCGCGAGGCATCGTGACGCTGGCGCTGGTGGCATCTTTGCTGATCGTCATCTTCCAGGCCAGTGTGACAGCGCTGATTCCGCTCTATGCCATTGGCGTGTTCTTGTCGTTTACGCTTTCGCAAGCCGGCATGGCGCGGCGCTGGTGGAAGATCGGCCATCTGGCTTCGGGCGTCGAGGTGAAGGAGCGCGGCTCGACACTGCGCTACGAGAAGTCCTGGAAGTCGAAAATGGTGGTCAATGGCGTGGGATCCGTCTTGACGGCCGTGGTGACTCTGGTCTTTGCCGTCACCAAGTTCGGCGATGGGGCCTATGTGGTGCTCATCTTGATTCCCGTGATGGTGGCCGCATTCAGTATGATCCATAGGCATTATCACAACCTGGCGAAGGCGCTGTCGCTGGATGCTGGCGAGATGCCGGCGCGCCTGACGCGCAACCGCGTCATCATGCCCATCGGCGGCGTGCATCGGGGTACACTGGAGGCGCTGCGCTACGCGTTGGCGCTTTCGGATGACGTGACGGCGGTTTACGTGTCGCTAGATCCGGCGGAAGCGGAGAAGGTGCTTTCCAAGTGGGAAACATGGGGCAATGGGGTGCGGCTGGTGATCCTGGATTCGCCCTATCGGCTGTTGCTTGAGCCGCTGGTGAAGTACATTGAAGAAGTGATCGAGCATCGGCAGACGAAGGAGATCATCACCATCGTGGTGCCGCAGTTCATCCCGCGGCACTTTTGGGCGAATGTGTTGCATACGCAGACGGCAACGATGTTGCGGTTGGCGCTGTTATTCAAGCCGGGCATTGTGATTACCGATGTGCCGTATCAGGTAGAGTGAAGACGAGGGTAAAGACGCTATGAAGTATGTGGTAGTCGGGGCCGGCCGTGTTGGCGCGGAACTGGCCCAACGGTTATCGAAGCAGGGTCATGATGTCACGGTGTTGGATGTGCAGGACATCAATATGGATAATCTTTCTACCGGCTATCGCGGCCGGGCGCTGACGGCTGATCCGCTGAATCGCGACGTGTTGAAGCAAGCCGGCATCGAAGGCGCTGACGGCCTGGCCGCCGTCAGTAACAGCGACTCCGTGAACGCTGTGGTCGCCCATCTGGCGCGAACGGTGTATCATGTGCCCAATGTCATCGTGCGGAACTATGATCCGCGTTGGCGGCCCTTGATGGAAGCGTTCGGGCTGCAAATTATCAGCCCAAGTACCTGGGGAGCGCAGCGCATCGAGGAGTTGCTGTATCAATCGGATTTGAGGGCGGTCTTCTCGGCCGGCAACGGCGAGGTGGAGATCTATGAGTTCATCGTGCCGGCGGCATGGAATGGCCGGCGGGTCAGTGAGCTGTTCTCCGACGGCATCTGCCGCGTCATGGCGTTGACGCGAGCCGGCAAGGCCTTTTCGCCGGCGTGTGAATTTTTGATGGAGACGGGGGATATCGCGCATGTCAGCGCCACGTTCGAGGGCGCGAACGAGTTGCGCCGGCGGTTGAAGATGGCGCAGGAGAGTAAGTAGACTATGTTCGTACTGATAGCCGGGGGCGGACGCACGGGCGCGCAATTGGCGAGCCTGCTCGTGGCCCAGAAGCATAATGTGCACCTCATCGAGAACCGGCGCGAAGTGCTGGCGCGCATCCATCGCGAATTGCCGACCGAGGTGATCTTTGAAGGGATGGCGACGGATTTGTCTGTGCTGGAGCAGGCCGGCATCCGACACGCGCAGGTAATGGCGGCCTGTACGGCCAGCGATGCAGACAATCTATCGCTCTGTTTCCTGGCGCGTGAGTTGTATAAGGTGCCGCGCACTATCGCGCGCATCAACAACCCGCGCAATGCCTGGCTGTTCGACAAGAAGTTCCACGTGGATGTCGCGCTCAATCAGGCGGCGATTCTGTCGAGCCTGATCGAAGAAGAGATGTCCATGGGCGATATGATGACGTTGCTGAAGATTCGGCGCGGCAAGTATTCGCTGGTGGAGGAGAAGATTCCGCCGGGCGCTAAAGCGATTGGGCTGGAGATCAAGCAGTTGGGCTTGCCGGCGCCCTGCGTCATCGCGGCGATCATCCGCCAGGGCGAGGTG
>CAIQJD010000080.1 GCA_903872005.1 uncultured bacterium
GGGGCCTTCACGATGCAGTCTGCGTTACTTTTTTCTGTGCGCTTGTCGGCCGCGTTTGCCCCCCTCAATTCCCAAATATACTATAAAACACATACCCCTTCGCGCTCAACTCACGCAGGATGATCTCCAGCGCGGCCACGCTCTGCGTCCGCTCCCCGCCGCCATCGTGCATCAAGATAATCGCGCCGGGGAAGGCGTGCGCGACCACGTGGTCGGCGATCTCTTGCACGCCCGGCCGGCGCCAGTCTTGCGGGTCCACGTCCCACATCACTACCGCGTAGCCTAAATCGGCCGCGAAGCGCCGCGTGTTCACATCCGTCGCGCCGTAGGGCGGCCGCAGATAATGCACATCCTTGTCCAGGGAGAAGAGGTCGCCGGCCGCCTTGAGGATCGCCTGGCGGGTACGCTCCACCTCGTCGAGGAACTGCTCCCTGGTCATCCCTTCCAACGACTGGTGATCCCAGGTGTGGTTGGCGATGTAGTGCTTTTCGGCGGCGGCGACGCGCACCAACTGCGGCCAGGTCGCCACGCTTCGGCCGACGTTGAAGAACGTGGTATGCCCGTTCGCCTTCTTGAACAGATTCACCACCTGCTGGGTATAGCCGCCCTCCGCGCCGTCGGCGTTCGGCCCATCATCGAAAGTCAGGTAGATCACCGGCTTGCCGTCGGCGGTGCGCGCCGGCAGATTCTCCAGCAACGGCTGGCCGCGCCGGGCATAAGAGACCGGCTGTGCGGGCGCGGCCGTCGGCGTCGGCGCGACGGCCGGCGTCGGCGGAAGCTGATCCGCCAGCACTTCGGGCACCGAGCCGATCACGCCCTGAAACTGGCCGGTATCGCTGCGTAGCCAGCCGTATTCGCGATCCACGCAGCAGATCTGATACCAGGTCGTTTCGGGCGAGACCCCGCTGCGCTTGCCGACGACATCCAGCGCCTCGCCCAGGTAGCGCCGGTCGAGCACCGCGTAGTTCGTCGCCGGGCCGGCGCGGACATTGACGACATCCTGGCCGATCACCACCTGATTGTCTGTGCGCTTCATCGGCTGTTGCAGCGCCGGCGAGAGGAGCTGCAGCCAGGTAGCCTGATCGGCCACGCCATCCGGCGTCAGCCCTTCCACTTCCTGGAAGTTGACCACGGCGCGGCGCACGAAATCGGTGTAGAGATCGTCGTCTTTGGCCGGATAAGTGTAGTTCAGGTAGTGGATGTTGGTCAACAGCTTATTCAACACCCGGATGAGCGGATGGCGCTGGCCGCTCCCCAGGGTGTGCTGGAGGTCATCCCGGTCGTAGAGCACGTCGTTGACGCTGTAGTCGGTGATGTCCACCTGCTGCTTGGCGACCTGGAAGTGGAAGGCGACCGCGTAGAGCATTGGCGCGCCGTCTGCGGTGGCATTGAAGCGCGCTTCCAGTTCTGCGCCGGCCGGCCGCCACGCGCCCCGCCAGGCGCGCGCGAAATCGGCGCGGCCGGCGGCCGGCTCGCCCAGGAGCATGGATCCATCCGCGTTCAAGCGCAGGATGAAGTCGCGCGCGCCGATGACGTAGTCGCCGGGCGCGACGGTCGGGCTGGCGGTGGGGGCCGCGACGGCCGGCGCAGTGGGCGAAGGCACGGACGGCGCAGTCGGCGGAGCGGCGCGCGTGGCGGATGGCTGCGGCGTCCAGGTGAGGATGTCGGTCGGGGCGACCGCCGGCGCGGCCTGGTCAGGGGCCGGCGCGCCGGCCGGCGACGCGCAGGCCGCCAACAGCGCCAGGCTGAGCGCCAACAGGATGGCGGGCGCGACGCGGCGCGCCCCGGACAGGGTCAGCGTGTGTGAACGTGGTGAGTGAATCAAGCCTTCCCCCTCTCTTCCAAACGCGTGTCGTTCGTGGTCCCGCCCAATTGCGACGCCGACGTTGATAGACCAGGCTCAGGCGCGTTTCGGTCGCAACTACCCCATGAGGATTCCCAGCAATACCAGCGCGACGCACACATACACCGGCAGGGCCACCAACCCCACGCTCGGCCACTTGACCCCGATCCCGATGAAGGCCCACACCGGCACGAGGGCATAGGCGATATCGCGCCGGGTCAGGCTGACGCCCCAGACGATGGCCGTCGCGACGACCAACACGAGGGCCGTCCACAGCTCCGGACTGATCCCCAGCAGGGTCACCGAATTCACCGACGCGCCGCTGCCCGGCCCGCCGGTCAGGAGGATGTACAGGATCGCCGTCACATTGGCGATGGTCGCCA
>CAIQJD010000081.1 GCA_903872005.1 uncultured bacterium
CGCATGCTCTTTCGGTTCCTCGTCCTGGCCGTGTTGCTGGCGGCCTTTCTGCCGGCCCTGCCGGCCGCTGCGGACGAGCTGAGCGCCAGCGCCGTCGCCTTGAGCGGCGTCAAGGTGTACCCCGCCGGCGGCGTCGCCAATATGTACTTCGGCGCATCGGTCGCCATTCAGGGCGACCTCATGGTCGTTGGCGCGCCGGACACCGACGTGGAGTCAACCCTCAACCAGGGATTGGCCTACCTGTATGGACGCAACGTCGGCGGGCCGGGCCAATGGGGCCTGATCAAAGTCCTCGACGCCGGCGCGGGCGCTGCCGCCAATGCCTACTTCGGCGCTGCGGTCGCCGTCTATGGCTCTACCGTGGTGGTGGGATCTTCCGGCGTCAATGACAGCACCGGCGCGGCCTATGTCTTTGAGCGGGATTACAATGGCGCGAACTCGTGGTCTCTGTCCAAGGTCCTGACCGCCGGCGCCGATGCAGATGAGAACGACTACTTCGGGAGCGGCGTCGCGATCTACAGCTCGACCATCGTGGTCGGAGCGTCTGACGAGTGGGTGGATGGCGCGAGCGACGCCGGCGCGGCCTACGTGTTCGGGCGCAATGTCGCCGGCGCCGGCCCCTGGGGGCTGGTCAAAAAGCTGACTGCCAGCGACGGCCAGGAAGAGGATTACTTCGGCTATGCCGTGGCGATCAACGGCCCCTGGATCGTCGTCGGGGCCACCCTGGTAGATGTGGGCGCCTTGGCCGACGCCGGCGCGGCTTACATCTTTGGGCGCGACGTTGGCGGGGCCGGCAACTGGGGCCAGCTCCGCAAAGTGACCGCCAGCGACCCCAACACGGAAGCCTACTTCGGCGCTGCGGTTGCCATCAACGGGAATACTGTGGTCGTCGGTGCGTACTATGCCAGCGTGAACGCCAACCCGGGACAGGGGGCCGCCTACATCTACGAGCGCGACCAGGGCGGCTATGAACAGTGGGGCCAATCCAAGAAGCTGGTTGCCCCGGACGGCGCAGCGGAGGACAACTTCGGCTACTCGGTCGCCGTGAGCGGCCCGGCCATCGTTGTAGGCTCTGACGCCGCCGAAGTGGGGGGCAATGCCGATCAGGGCGCGGCCTACCTCTTCGGGCGCAACACCACCGGCGTCAACGAATGGGGCCTGATCAGCAAGATCACCGCCAGCGACGGCGCTGTGGGCGACCATTTCGGCTGGGCCACGGCCATTGATTCCGTGACCATCGCCGTGGGCGCAAATGCGGCGACGGGCGACGGGGTCCGCAGCGGCGCGGCCTACGCTTTCGTGCCCTATGGGCTGCGGATCAACACCGCCGGCCCCAACTACATGGACAAGGCCGGCAACCAGTGGCTGGCCGACCGCGCCTGGCCGAGCGGCATCCCAACCCCGCCGGCCGCCTGGGGTTACATCGGCGGCATCGGGCGCACCGTTGCCTCGGCCATCAGCAACACCGAAGATGACAAGCTCTACCAGTCCGAGCGCCTGTGGACTGGCTCTCCGAAGTCGGCCTACCGGTTCATCGTGCCTAGCGGGCGCTACATGCTGACCTTCAAGTACGCGGAGACCTATTGGAACGCGGCCGGCAAGCGCAAGTTCACCGTCATGGCAGAGAGCCAGATCTGCTTCTCGAACTATGATCCGTTCGTCGCTGCCGGCGGCGTCAAGAACAAGGCTGCGCCGGACAAGGTCTGCTACGTGAACGTGAACGATGGCGTCCTGGACATTGACTTCAAGGCCATCGCCGGCCAGCCCAAGGCCGACGCCATCTACCTCCAGCAGATCTACCAGTAGCCGCCGCCCCGGATAGGCTGATGTTCGTCCAACGTCCCGCAACCTGCGGGATGTTGGCTTGGGCGCGTTTGGGCTTTTGCAATCCCCAGTTTGTGGTATAATCCATTCATGAAGACACGCTTACCTTTATGCATCGGCTTCGCGCTCGTCATGCTGTTGGCCGGCTGCCGCGCCCGGCCGGCCGCGCCCACCGCCGCGCCCACCGAGCGGCCGACCCGTGTGGCGACGCTGACTGTCCCCGTCGCCCCTTCGGCCACGCCGCTCCCGCCGAGCGCGACCCCCACGCCCCTCCCCAGCGTCACGCCGACCGTGACGCAGACGCCGACCATCACGCTGACCCCTTCGCCCACGCCGCAGCCGGCGCAGCGCTTTGCCGACGGCCTGCGCCAACAGCGCAACGGCCAATACGCCCAGGCGGCGCAAGCGTTCCAATCCATCATGAGCGACCCCAGCATCGCCGCGTTGCACGGCGACGCCCTGTACCGCCTGGGCCAGACCCAGGGCCAGGCCGGCGATTTCGTCGCCGCCGAAAAGAGCCTGACCCAATTCCTGGCCGGCTACCCCGACCACGCCCAGCGCGACCACGCCCGCTTCCTCCTGGGCGCAGCGCAAGAGAAATTGGGCAAGCTGGAGGCCGCGGCCGCATCCTTCGAGCAATATGACGCCGCCCACCCTGAGCTACGCGGCTACGTCCAGAAGCGCATCGGCGATGTCTACCTGGCGCTCAACCAGAGCGAGCGCGCCATCGCCGCCTATCGCCGGGCCGCTGACGCCGCGCCCTGGGCCGCGCAGCGCGCCGAATGCCAGGAAGCCATCGCCGCCGCGCTCACCGTGGCCGAAAAATACACCGACGCCATCGCCGAATATGACAGCATCTTGAGCATCGCGCGGGTGGCCGACTACCGTAGCCGGCTGCAATATGAGGCCGGCATGACCCATCTGGCCGCCGGCCAGCAAGATGCCGCTATCCAGCGCTTCCGGCGTGCCATCGCCGAAGGCGAGCGGACCAGCTTCGCCCACACCGCCCTGGTGCAACTGGTCGAATTGGGCGCGGCGGTGGATGAGTTGCAGCGCGGCATGGTGGACTACTGGGCCGACGCGTATTGGCCGGCCATCTCCGCCTTTGAACGCTACTTGCAGACGCAGACGCCGGCGCGCGCCGATGCGGCGCAATTCTACCTTGCCGCCAGCTACGCCAGCCTGGGCATGCCGGCGCAAGCCATCCCGGCCTACCAGAAAGTCCTGGAAACCTATCCCAACAGCGACCTCTTCGCCGATGCCTGGTTGGGCCGGGCGCGCCAGTTGGGCCGCGCCGGCAATGTGGAAGGGGCGCGCCTCGCGTACCAGGAATTCGCCCGGCGCTACCCGACCCATGCCCAGGCCCCGCGCGCCCTCTACACCCGGGCGCGCCTGAGCGAAGACGCCGGCCAATTGGATGGCGCCATCCAGGAATATCGCGCCATGGCCGATGCGTACCCGCAGAACAGTCTGGCGGCCACCGCGCGCGAGCGCGCCGGCCTGCTCCTGTTGCGCCAGAGCCAATTCAAAGACGCCGGCGCTGTCTGGGACGCGCTGGCCGCCGGCGCGCCCAACGAG
>CAIQJD010000082.1 GCA_903872005.1 uncultured bacterium
ATCGCGGCGGCGACGGCCCGCTATGATCTGGGCCGGTTCGGGATGGAGTTGTTTCGCGCTTCGCCGCGCCAGGCGGATTTGTTGTTGGTGAATGGCACCATTACGCAGAAGATGGCTCCGCAGGTGTTGCGAATCTACAATCAGATGGCTGAACCGAAGTACGTGATCGCGATGGGGAGTTGCGCCGTTTCTGGCGGCATGTTCAAGTCATACGCGGTGCTGCAGGGGATTGATGAGATTATCCCGGTAGATGTGTATGTGCCGGGCTGCCCGCCGCGGCCGGAGTCTTTGGTCTATGGGATCATGAAGGTGCATGAGATGGTGATGCGCCAGTCGGTGAAGCATGTGCCGTGGTACGGCAAACAGGCCAAGTGAGGGACGATCCATGCCCATGAATGAGGAAGTGTTGGTTCGCCTGCAGAAGGAATTCCCGGATGTGCCCTTTGAGGCGCCGGCCGGCATGTTGAACTATTCGATCATCGTGCCGGCAGAGGCGTTGTGTCAGACGGCGCTCTTTTTGCGTGATGAGTTAGGGTACGACTATTTGACCGATCTCAGCGCGGTGGATTGGCCCGACCGGTTCGAGGTGGTGTATCACCTGTATGGGGTGAGGCGAGGGCTGGGGATGCTCACGCTGAAGGTGCCGCTGCCGGACAAGGCGAACCCGGTGGTTCCTTCGGTGATCGGCGTGTGGCGCTCGGCTGATTTGCAGGAACGCGAAGAGTATGACTTGATGGGGATTCGCTTCGTTGGCCACCCGCGTTTGAAGCGGATATTGATGTGGGAAGGCTACGAGGGGCATCCCTTACGTAAGGATTTCGTCAATCGGACTTTCACCTATGCCGAGCTGGAGCCCAGCCGGCAGGCGACTGAGGATTGGTGAGCGGTATGGATCATTTGGCGGTGATGGAGCAGGGGATTCCTCTGAAAACGGACGATATTCGCGTCAATATGGGGCCGCAACACCCCAGCACCCACGGGGTGTTCCGCATGGTGGTGACGCTAAATGGCGAAACCGTCGTGGACCTGGAGCCGCGTTTCGGGTATCTGCATCGCGGCATCGAAAAGACGGCGGAGGAACGCACCTGGGTGCAGAATGTGCCGTTCAGCGACCGGCTGGACTATATGTGCGGCATTACCAACAACTGGGCGTATGCCATCGCGCTGGAGAAGCTGGCCGGGGTCGTGGTGCCGGAACGCGGCGAGTATATTCGCGTGATCGTGGGCGAATTGACGAGGGTCATCAATCACATTCTGGCGATCGGGTTCCTTTTCAATGACCTGGGAGCGACGACGTATACGCCGGTCGTGTATGCGTTTCGCGAACGCGAGCGCATCCTGGACTTGATCGAGATGGCGGCCGGCTCGCGGCTGATGCCGAGTTACATCCGGGCCGGCGGCGTGATTGGCGATCTGCCGGAAGAGTTTATGCCGCGTCTGGAGAAATTGGCGCCGCATTTGCACCGCTTCCTGGACGAGCTGGATCGCATGTTGACGCAGAATGAGATATTCCGTTCGCGCGCCGTGGGGGTGGGCGTGTTGAAGGCGGCTGACGCGATCAGCGCCGGCATCAGCGGGCCGGTGTTGCGCGCGTCGGGTGTGGCCTACGATGTGCGGAAGGCGGAACCCTATTCGGTGTATGACCGGTTTGAGTTTGAGGCGCCGGTGCAGACGGCCGGCGATGTCTACGCGCGATATAAGCAGCGTCTGGCGGAAGCGCGGCAA
>CAIQJD010000083.1 GCA_903872005.1 uncultured bacterium
GACCCCGACAGCGACGCCGACGGCTACCCAGACGCCCATCCCCTGCCTCGACGTGTACGAACCGGACGACCGGCCGGCCGACGCCAATGTCATCGTTGCCGATGGCTCGCGCCAGGCGCACACCGCCCAACTCCCCGGCGATGTAGACTTCGTGCGCTTCAGCGCCAGCGAAGGGCGCACCTACGTGATCCGCACCCTCAACCTGACTGGCGCGCGCAACAATACCGTCTTGCGCCTGTTCCAACCGGATGGGAAGACCCTGCTGGCCGAGAATAACCTGGATCCCGAAAACCCGCCGGCCGCGCGCATCACCTGGACCTGCCGGCGCACCGATATCTACTTCGTCTCCGTCTCGCAATTTAGCCCCACGGTCGGCGGCTGCGGCATAGACTACGATCTGGCGATTTCCAGCTTCGTGCCGACGCCTACCTTCACCGCGACGGCGACCGGGACGAGCACGCACACGCCGACCGCCACGCCCAGCGCGACCCGGACGCCCACGATCACGGCCACGCCGACGCGAACCAGGACCCCGACGCCGGGGACGCCTTTCACGCGGGAGCCGACCACCACCATGATCCCCACCGCGACCGAAACCCCGACGCCCATCCTGACGGCCACGCCATCGGCGACCCACACGCGCACACCGACACAGACGCGCGCCCCAACGCTCACCGGCACGCCGACGCAGACCCCTACGGCGACGCCGGCCAATTGGCCGCGCGATACCGCGACGCCAACGTCCACGGCCACGCCGACCTATACGCCGACGCAGACGCCGACCTATACGCCGACCCATACCGCGACGCGCACGCCCACTCCTACGCCGACGTGGACGCCAACGATTACGCGGACGCCCACCATCACGCGGACGCCGACCGAAACGGTGACGCCGGCTTTCTGGCCGCGCGACACCCTGACGCCGACCATCACCCACACGCCCACCGCGACGCCCACGCTGACGCCCACGCCGACGCAGACGCCAACGCAGACGGCCACACCGACCGTGACGCCGGCCAATTGGCCGCGCGACACCCTGACGCCGACCTGCACCGCTACACCCACGCCGACCGCGACCGAGACGCCGACGTGGACCCCAACGGCGACGGACACCGCAACGCCCACAGCCAGCCATACGCCGACCGAGACGCCAACCGCGACCCCGACGGCGACGGCCAGCCATACGCCGACCGAGACGCCTACCGAAACTGCGCCGCCGCCGGCCAGCCCCACGCCGACGGATACCCCGACCGTCACGCCCAGCGCCACGCCGACCGGCTGGCCGGCGCTCTGGCGCGCCTATCTGCCCCTGACCGGGGCCGGCTGGCTCGGCCGATAGAGACGAAAAAAAGTCGCCGGCCCGATTTGTCAAGGGCGGCGACCTGGAGTATAATGCGTCCGTCATCGGGGCGTAGCGCAGTCCGGTTAGCGCGCACGGTTCGGGACCGTGAGGTCGGTGGTTCAATTCCACTCGCCCCGACTGGCAGGCTCACAGGCGCAGGTCTGTGAGCCTTTTCTATGCCCCCTGCTTCCGCCCCCGCCAGAAGAGCGCGGCCAATAGCGCCGCGCCGGCCGCCAGACTGAGCGCCGCGCCCGGCCATAGCCACGCCGGCGCATATTGGAAGACCACTGTATGCCGGCCGGCCGGCAGCTCCACAGCCCGAAACATGACGTTGGCCCGGCGGATCGGGGCCGGCCGGCCATCCACCGTCGCCCGCCACCCCGGATAGTCCGCGTCGCTCAAGACCAGATAGCCGGCCGTCTCCGCCTCGCTGACCAGCTCGACCCGCTCGGCGGCGTAGGCCGTCAGTGTTGCCCGGCCGGCCGCGCCAGGGATGGGCGCGCGCGCTGCGCCTTCGGCCAGGATGACTTCCTGGCGCGCCGCGACATCGGGCCGGCGCAACGCCTCGATGGCCGCCAGGTCATCGGCGACGACCCGCGCCCCGCTGACCCAATAGGCGCGCGGCAGATTGTCCAGATTGCGATAGATCTTGACATCGCCGGAATGCTCCAGGCGGAAGCGCCCGCGGCCAGAGAGCACCAGGGAGCGATTCGCGCCGGTGCGCTCGTCAATCAGGGTCAGGCCGCGCGCTGCCAGCCGGCCGGCCGGCCCCACCCAGCGCAGCCGGATGTCCGTTGAGCGTTGCGGCGCGTCCATCTGGATGCGCGCCGCGCCCAGGGTCGCATCCAGCTCGACGCCGGCGCGCAGCGTTCGTTCGGCGCGCTGGCCGGCGGCGTCCCGCCAACT
Source organism: uncultured bacterium (assembly GCA_903872005.1). The sequence goes on from CAIQJD010000083.1 coordinate 2,249, forward strand.
CAAGACGGCGACCGGCGCGCCGGCCGGCAGGGCCGCGCCATCCTCCAGTTGCGCCGCCAGCCCGAAGGCCGTCGCCGTGAAGTCATAAGGATTCTCGA
>CAIQJD010000084.1 GCA_903872005.1 uncultured bacterium
TGCAACCCCCTTTCGTGACATCAACCGGCCGGCGCGGCCGGGCTGGCAATCGTTCGCATCACGGATCAAGTCACTGAACATAGTATACCATATTTATATCGTTTTGTCTATAGGTTAGTTTATCTCGGCGGCCCTTTTTTGTTGACCGGCTTAATGTCGTTTGGGCTACTCTTTCCATACGCGCATAGCCTTTCCTTGCGCCGGCCGGTCAGCGGCATGGCCCAACCTGAGGTGTGATCCAATAAATGGCGCTATCCTGAAATGCGGCGGCCTCCTCCACGCTGGCGATGTTCCGCAATGAATTCATGGAGAACTCGTCTTCGTGGCCGATCAAGTGCGCATCGAAGAGCGCCAGGGGCGCCGGCTCCAATGCCGGCCGATCCTTGCACCAGGAGCGCCGCACCGCGCGCACTTTCGCCAGTAGATCCTTGGCGCTCTCAACTTGCAGGCCGTCGGTCAGGATGTAGACGCCGCCGGGGACGTTGGTATAGATCAGCCGGCGGTCGCCCAGGCCGCCGGCGCGCAGATATTGGATCGCGCCATTCTCACTCCAGGCGACGCTGTGATAGTAGCCGGCGCCATCGCGCGCGCAGGTCATGACGTTGAGGATCAGCAGCCCGCCATTCGCGGCCAACCAGACTGCGCCCCACACGCTCAGGGCCATCCGCAGGGCGCGCCGCGGCCAGCCGGCGGAGGGCCGGCGATAGAGCCAGCGCATGACGACCAGGGTCCACAGCGCCAGAGGCAGATAGACCGGCGACATGTAGCGGTGCCCGATGGGCGTCAACGCGATGCCCATTTGGGAGATGAGCAGGGCCAGCGTGTACAGGCCGGCGAAAACGCCCGGCAGGCCCAGCGCGGCGTGGCGTTGCCCCAGGGCCGGCATGCTGCGCCACACGAGCGCGGCCAGGCATGCCGCGCCGAGCAGCAGCAGGCCGGCGCTCGCGATCTGCTCGACCAGCGTGGCCGAAGGCAGCCCGTACCAGGCCGAGACGGTCTTGAACAGGGCGGTCAAGTGACTGAGCGGATTCTGAAACGCCGCCGCGCGTTCGCCGAAGAAGGTCCCGGTCAGGCGGTGGTTCCGCAGCGCCCACGCGCCGAGGGGCAAGAGGGAGAGGACGACGTAGCCGCCGGCCCGGCCCAGGCGCGCCAGAGGCTTGCCGCCCCGGCCCAACAGGATCGCCAGCGTCCCCATGAGGACCAGCGTGACCCCGACGTAGCGGGTCAGGCAGGCGCCGGCGCTGCAGAGGGTCAACAGCACCAGGGCCGGCCAATCTGGCCGTTTGAGATAGGCGCAGGCGCTCAGAAATGCGCCCAGACAGAGCTGCAAAAAGAGCAGCTCACTCCAGGCGGTCACGGCAATGTCAAAGAAAGGGAGGGCGACCAGCGTTGCCAGAGAGAGGAAGAGCGGCAGCGCCGGCCAATCGGGCCGGCAAACGCGCCCCAGCCGGCCGGCATCGAAGATCAGCAGGCCGAAGAGCAGCGCGTGCACCCAGGGGGTCACGCGCAGCGGATCCGCGCCGGCGATGCGTCCGACGACGGCCAGCACGGCGGGGTAGAGCGGCCCATACTTCACCAACGGGGCGCCATCATGCGCCAGGAGGCCGCGGCCGGCATTCAGGCCGCGCGCCGCGGCGATGTAGGCGACTGAATCCGGCGTCAGGCCGATGCCGTAGCGGCTGGTCGCCAACAGGACGACCAGGACGCCGGCGGCCGCCAGCAGGAGTGTGAGCCAGAAGAAGAGCGCCGGCCAGCGGCGGGCCGGGAGCGCCGAGGGATTCATGGCGTCAATCCTTTCTTCACCCAGGCTTCCCAGGGGCCGATGGTCTCCTGGCGATAGCGCGTCCTGATCCAGGCGCGGAACTGGTCGCCGTAGGGCGGGTCCGCGGTGTGGATCAGAATCAGGTCGGGGTCAAAGCGCTCCACGCCGGCCAGCCAGCCGGCGAATCCCCCTGGAAAGCGCGCTTCCAGATGCGAGAAGAAAGGCGTAATGAGATAGGGGTAAAGGGTTGGGGTCGGGCCGGGTCGGCCGGTCAGGGCCAATGCCTGGGGCACGCCGCTGGTCACGAGGCGCACGTCGGGGCCGAAGCGGGCCAGAATCTCGGCCGCGGCGCGTTCCTGGGCGTCCAGGTCCCAGTCGCGGTGGCTGCGATTGCGGAAGGCGAAGACGCTCAGCGACCCCAGGCA
>CAIQJD010000085.1 GCA_903872005.1 uncultured bacterium
CAGTTGCTCGATCAGCGTGGCTTCTTCTACCGGCTCTATCTCAGTCAGTTCAAGGGACAGGCGATCTGAGGCCGGCGCTCACTCCGCTTTGGCGTGCAATTTCGCCACGATGGCCTGGCCGGCCGGCGAGAGGCAGAACTCGATGAACTCCTGGGCGGCGCGGTCGGCCGGCGCGCGTCTGACCAGATAGAGCGGCCGCGCCACAGGATATAGCTCCCGCTCCACGGCGCGCGCCACGGGGATGACCCCATTCAGGCGCACGGCGCGCACGCCGGCGCTGACGTAGGCCATGGAGACATATCCCACGGCGTTGGGGTGGCCGGCGACCCAGTTCACCACCGCCTCGTTACTGGGCATGACCAGGGCCAGCGGCGTGACGCTCCACCCACGCATCACGCCGGCCTCGAACGCGGCCCGCGTCCCAGAGCCATCCTCGCGGCTGATGATCTGGATTTCTCCCCCTTTGCCGCCGGCTTCCGGCCAGAGCGCAAAGCGGCCGGCGAAGAGGAGCCGGGCGCGCTCTAAAGACAGGCTCACCAACGGATTCTGGGGATGGACGATGACGGCGACGGCGTCGCGCGCCATGGGCTGCCAGATCACGTCGGAGGCTTCGGCCGAGTCGGCGTCCGTCTCCGCGCCTTTCCAGGATACGGCAGCGATGTCCACCGCGCCGGCGCGCAGGGCCTGCAGGCCAATCTGCGAGTCGCCGCCCTGCAAATCAAAGCTTGTCTGGGGGTGACGCGCCGTATAGGCGGCGGCCAACGGACGCAGCGCCGGCAACAGCGAGGTAGAACCGGCAATCCGCAGGTAGACCGGCGCCGGCGTGGCGACCGTGACGCCGCAGCCACAGGTCAGCCAGGCGAGCGCCAACAGGGCGCAGGCCAGGCCGGCGGCGCGGGCCGCCCGTCGCCAGCGCGGCGCGTCTTTCACAGCACGCCGGCCAGACGCAGCGCCAGCGTCACGCAGCCCACCAACGCGCAGTAGACCGCGAAGACGTACAGCTTGCCGCGTTGCAGGTAGCGCAGCAAGTAGCGGATGCAGAGATAGCCGGAGATGAGGGCCGCCAGAAAGCCCAGGAGTACGTTGGCCCAAGGGAGCGCGCCGTTCCCGCTGCCGGCCAGCTCGACCAGTTGCAGCCCGCCGGCGCCCAGAATGACCGGGATGGAGAGGAGGAAGCTGAAGCGAGCCGCGGCCGGCCGGCGCATCCCCAGGAAGAGCGCCACCGCGATGGTTGCGCCGGAACGTGAGAGGCCGGGCGCAATAGCCAACCCTTGCGCCGTTCCAATCAGCAGCGCGTCCCAGACCGTCAACTGGGCCAGCTCTTTTTCGCCCTGGCCGCGCCATTCGCTCACTGCCAGCAAGACCGCGGTGAGGAGCAAGAAAGCGCCGACCCAGGCCGGCTCGGCGAAGAGCTGCTCGATGGCGCTCTTAGCCAGGACGCCAAGGACGGCGGCCGGCACGGAGCCGAGGATCAACAGCCAGCCGAGGCGCGATTGCGGCGTCGCCGGCCGGCGCAAGAAGATGCTGCTGAACCAATCGCGCGCCAGGCTGACCAGGTCGTTGAAGAAGTAGGCGACGACGGCCGCCAGAGTGCCCCAATGCAACAACGTATCGAAGAGCAAGCCAGGCGCCGGCCAGCGAAACACGGCCGGCAGAAGCGCCAAATGCCCGGAGCTGCTGACAGGCAAGAATTCGGTCAACCCCTGTACGAGGCCGAGGATGAGACTTTGCCAGTACGTGAGAGTGTCCGTAGTTGTCCTCCTGAGATGAGCATAAGAGCTATTCTACACCACTTTCGCCGAGGCGGGAAGCGGGCGGCGCTGTGTCGCCTGACGCCGGCGCTCCCGATTCGCTTCGCGCACTGCATGGTCAATGGCTCGGAAGCCGGCCAGGAATTCCGCTTTCAGCTCCACAAACGTGTCATCCAGGATGGCCTGGCGGATGCGGCGCATCAGCTCTAGCTCGAAGTAGAGATTATGGATCGTTGCCAGGCGCAGGCCCAGGATTTCGCCGGCCTTGAAGAGATGGCGCAGATAGGCACGCGAGAAGTTGCGGCAAGTATAGCAGCCGCAGCCCTCTTCGATGGGGCGCGGGTCCTCGGCATACTGGGCGTTGCGGATGTTGAGCCGACCGGTCGCGGTGAGGAGTGCGGCGTTGCGGGCGATACGCGTCGGCAAGACGCAATCGAAGAGGTCAACCCCGCGCGCCACGCCTTCGAGGAAGTCTTCGGGCGACCCGACGCCCATGAGGTAGCGCGGCTTGTGCGCCGGCAGGCGCGGCGTCACGACCTCCAACATGGCATGCATATCTTCTTTCGGCTCGCCCACCGAGAGGCCGCCAATGGCATAGCCGGGGAAGTCCAGCCCCACCAAAAAGTCGGCGCTTTGCGCGCGCAGATCGGGGAAGATGCCGCCCTGCACAATGCCGAAGAGCGCCTGATCGGAGCGTTTCTGGGCCACGCGGCAACGTTCGGCCCAACGGTGGGTGCGCTGCATCGCGCCGGCGTTGTAGTCGTAGTCCAGCGGCGGGGCACACTCGTCCAGACACATGATGATGTCCGCGCCCAATTGCTCCTGGATGAGAACGGCGCGTTCGGGCGTGAAGAGATGCTCGGAGCCGTCAATGTGCGAGCGGAAGACGACGCCATCTTCGCGGAAGCGACGCAGCTCTTGCAGGCTGAAAATTTGGAAGCCGCCGCTATCGGTCAGGATCGGCCGATCCCAGTTCATGAAGCGATGCAGGCCGCCCATGCGCTCGATCAGTTCGGAGCCGGGCCGCAGATAGAGGTGATAGGTGTTAGAGAGGATGATGGTTGCGCCGGCGGCGCGCAGCTCGTCCGGCGCAACGGTCTTCACCGTGGCCAGCGTGCCGACCGGCGCGAAGGCCGGCGTCGGAATATCGCCGTGCGGCGTGTGGATAATCCCGAGACGCGCCCCGCTGCGGGCGTCTTGTTTGAGCAACGTATAGCCGAATTCTGCCATGCACCTTCTCCTGGCGTAGCTTCCCGGCGCAGCCGATGTCATGTAACACGGAAAGTCAGCATTTGTCAAACAGCCGGCGTCGCGGGGCGCGCGCATTGGCTTGCGCCGGCCAGTCTGTGGTATAATAGCAATCGTTCTGGAGACTCGCGAGCGCTTGTCTTTCTGGGAGGCCCGTTTGTTCAGCCCCGGCAATCCTTACAATGTATCCGAGCCGGCGCAGGGCGCCGACCGGTTCGTCGGCCGGCGTGACCTGCTGGCCTGGCTGTGGCAAACGCTGGCCTTGCGCCAGCGCATCGCCGTGATCAGCGGCCCGGCGCTGATCGGCAAAAGCTCGTTCCTCCTGCAAGCGCAACGCGAGACGCCCGAAGATTATCTGGTCGTCTACGTGGACTTGTGGGCCGCGCAGCAAGCCGGCCAATCGCCTCTCCTCTCGGCCGCTGTGGCCCAAACCCACCAACAGATGTTGGCGGAAGCAGCCGCCGCGACGCGCGGGGTATCCGCCGACGCGCCGGCCAACGTCTGGAAAGCCCTGCGCGACCTCAGCCCCAGCCGCCGGCCGGTCTTCTTCTTCGATCATCTGGATCGCGTCCTGGCAACCGGCGAGGCGGCCGGCTGGAACTTCTTGAATGACCTGGCCGAGCTGATGACGCAACATGCCGACGTCCAGGTCGTCTTCGCGGTGCGCGCCTTTGATACCCTGAAACGTCTCGACCAGCTCCCCTTCGCCCGCGCCTTCCAGCGCGAGCTTGGCCCCTTGACACGCGCCGAGGCGCTGCGCTTGATGCGCGACATGAATGATGGCGCCCTGGAATACGACTACGAGGCGCTGACGCGCATTGACGAGCTGACCGGCCGGCTGCCCTATTACGTCCAACTGCTATGCGGCCAGCTCTGGGAGCAGCGCTCCAACGCCGGCCATGTCGGCGTCGTGGACCTGGAACCGGCGCTGCAAGCCCTGGGCCAGGTGGCCGTGCCACCCTTTACGCAAGCCTGGGATCGCGCCACGCCCGAAGGCAAGCTGATCCTGAGCCTGCTCAGCTCGCTGAAAGGGGCCGGCGAAGTGATCTCGCAGACCGAAGTCTGGACGGGCCTGCGCGGCGCCGGCATCAAAGCCGAAACGGACGATGTGCGGGAAGTCTTGACCCAATTGGTGACCGCCGGCGCGTTGGTGCAGCCCGGCGCGACGACCTACCGCTTCCCTGTAGACGTCTTTCGCCATTGGGTGCGCGTCCTGCACCCGATTCAGAGTTCGCTCAGTCTCTATCGCTGGCAACCCGGCCGGCGCCGGCCGCCGCCTCCCCCTCCGCCGACCGAAACGGCCGAGGCGGAGGAAGCGCCGCCGCGCAAATTCCCCCTGACCTTCCTCATCCCGGCGGCGGCGGTCATTATTGCCCTCGGCCTCCTGGCGCTCTTCTGGGAAGCGCCCCGCCCCGCCGCGCCCACCCCGACGGCTACAGCGGAGCTGGCGACGATTGCGGCGCAATTACTGGCGCGCACGGCCACGCCGACGCTGCTGGGCAGCACGCCGGCAACGCCGGCCGGCCCCAGTCCCACCCCGACCCAGACGGCGACGCCGGTCCCGACGCCTACCATCACGCCAACGCGACCGTTGGTGTTGGCGCGCGCCATGCCGGCCATTGCCTTCATGCGTAAGGGCAAGGCCGAATGGCAAATCTGGCTCATGGGCGCAGATGGCAGCGCGCAGGTCGCCCTGACGGACGGCAAGGTCGAAGATACCGCGCCGGCGTGGTCGCCCGATGGCCGGCGTCTCGCCTTCGTCTCCAGACGCAATCCCGATAATCTGGATATCTGGGCGATGAACGCCGACGGCTCCAACCCGGTCAATCTGACCAATCACTCCAGCGACGACTGGACGCCGGCCTGGTCGCCGGATGGGACGGAAATCGCCTTTTCCAGCCGGCGCAGCGGCGACTGGGAGATCTATGTGATGTGGGCCGACGGCAAGGATCCCGTGAAGCTGACCGATGACCCTGGCGCCGACCTGGCGCCCGTCTGGTCGCCGGATGGGCGCTCCATTGCGTTTGCTTCGGATCGCGGCGGGGACTACGACATTTATGTGATGGATCGCTCGGGGCATAATGTGCGCCGGTTGACGAATTCGTCCGGCAATGAATTATCGCCGGCCTGGTCGCCG
>CAIQJD010000086.1 GCA_903872005.1 uncultured bacterium
AAGCTCAAGTCCGGCCTAACCTCGCCGATCTACATTGACCTGCGCCTGCTCGCCTCGCACCCGGCGCTGCTGGCCCGCGTCGCCGACGCGTATGCCGACCTCCTCGCCGGTCTCACGTATGACCGGCTGGCCGGCATCCCCTATGCGGCCCTGCCCATCGGCACGGCCGTCGCCCTGCGCGTCGGCCGGCCGCTGCTCTACCCGCGCAAAGAGGTCAAGCAATACGGCGCCGGCCGCGCCATCGAGGGCGCGTACCAGGCCGGCGAGCAGATCGTCGTCCTCGATGATCTCATCACCACCGGCGCCAGCAAGTTCGAGGCGATTGCGCCGCTGACCGAAGCCGGCCTCATCGTCAACGACGTGGTCGTCCTGATTGACCGCCAATCCGGCGGCGGCGCAGATTTGGCCGCGCGCGGCCTGCGCCTGCACGCCGTCCTGACTCTGACCAATATGCTCGATATTCTGGTGAGCGCCGGCCGCATCCCGCCGGCCCAACGCGAGAGTGTGCTGACATGGCTGGAATCCAGCAACCGCCCGACCTCAGCGTAGACCTGTGCGGAGTGCGCCTGCCCAATCCGTTGGTCCTGGCCTCCGGCATCCTGGGCACGACCGCGCCCCTCTTGGAACGCGTGGCGCGCTGCGGCGCCGGCGCGGTAACCACCAAATCTATCGGCCCGGCGCCGCGCGCCGGCCACCGCAACCCCACCGTCCTGGACTGGGGGCCGGGCCTGATCAATGCCGTCGGCCTGGCGAATCCGGGCGTCGAAGAGGCCGTCTCGATGGTGGCCGAGACGAAGGCGCGCCTGCGGCCGCTGGGCGTGGCGCTCATCGCCAGCATCTTCGCCGAGACGGCCGAAGGCTTCGCCGACGTGGCGCGGCGCGTCTGCGCCGCTGGCCCCGACCTCCTGGAAGTCAACATCTCTTGCCCCAACGTGGCCGCAGAATTCGGCCGGCCCTTTGCCCTCGACCCGGTCGCGGCCGCCGAAGTGACCGGCGCGGTGCGCGCCGTCTGCGACCGGCCGCTGCTGGTCAAGCTCTCGCCCAACGTCAATGATATCGTCGCCATTGGTCGCGCCGCGGTGAACGCCGGCGCGGACGGCTTGACCGCGATCAATACCGTCGGGCCGGGCATGGTCATAGACGTGGAAACCGGCTGGCCGATCCTCGCCAACCGCACCGGCGGCGTCTCCGGGCCGGCCATCCGCCCCATCGCCGTGCGCTGTGTCTACGACCTTTCGGCGGCCCTGGGCTGCCCCATCCTCGGCGTCGGCGGCGTGCGCGCCGGCCGCGATGTAGTCGAGATGCTCATGGCCGGCGCGACGGCGGTCGGCGTCGGCTCGGCGGTCATAGACTGCGGGCCAGAGCGTTTCGGCATCCTGCGCGACGAGCTGGCCGCATTCATGGCACGGCGCGGCTACGTAGCGCCGGCCAACCTGCGCGGCCTGGCGCAACGCCACAGAGCCTGAGAGCCACGCAGGGACACAGGAAGAGCGAAGGCCAATGACTGAAAACCCGTCCCAGCTTCCCCAAATGTTCCGGCTTGCCGGCATCATCGCAGAGACGCCGCGCGTGCGGCGCTTCACCTTCGACGGCGACCTGCCGGCCGCGCCCGGCCAATTCGTTATGGCCTGGCTCCCCGGCGTGGACGAGAAACCCTTCAGCATCATGGACGACCGGCCGCTCACCCTGGCGATTGCCGCGGTGGGGCCATTCTCGGCGGCCTGCCACGCCCTGCGCCTGGGCGACCGCGTGGGCATACGCGGGCCATTCGGGCGCGGTTTCCGGCCGGCGGCCGGCCGCCTGCTGCTCATCGCCGGCGGCTACGGCGCTGCGCCGCTCTACGCGCTGGCGCGCCGCGCCCGCCAGGCCGGCCAGGGGGTGAGCGTGGTCATCGGCGCGCGCACGGCGACCGATCTGCTCCTGCCGGCGGCCTTCGCCGCGCTCGGCTGTGACATCACTACC
>CAIQJD010000087.1 GCA_903872005.1 uncultured bacterium
AGGCGACCAGCCACACCGTGTCATAGCCGGCCAGGACGCTCAATGGCCCATCCAAGTCGGTCGTCTCGTCCAGCGGACTCTCGAAGGGGAGGAAGACCGGCGCCGGGCCGGCGTAATAATACTGGAAGGCCGGCCCGACGAAGGCCGGATGCACCATGATGGCGTCTCGGGGGCCGGCGTGCGCCGCCGCATATTGGGCCGCGGCGCGCCAATCTTCGCGGCGTTGCGCCGGCGTCCAGAGATGCGGCAGAGCCGCCAGGGCCAGCGCCGTCCAACCCACCAGCAGAGCCAGGCCGGCGGCGCGCCGCCGCGCCAGCGCGCCGGCCAGGGCAAAGCCCCAGCCCAGGCAGAGCGCCGGCGCCAGGAAGAGGAAGTAGCGCGTCTCGCCGAAGACGGTGCTGTCCAGCGCCAGGAGCAGGTTGCCGGCCAGGAGCGGCAATCCGAGCCAGAAGCCCAGCAGCCAGCGCCCGCGACGCGGCGCGGCCCGCGCGCCGCCCAACCAGAGGAGGCCGGCGGCTGCGGTCACAAGCCCCTGCGCGGCGGCCGGCCAGGGCGTCTGGCGCAGGGTGTAGGCGGTCAGCAGGCCGGCCATATTCCGCCCGAAGTCGGCGAAGGGCAGGCCCGGCAGCGCCTCCTTGCCGCCGACCAGCAAGGCCTGCACCGCCAGAGGCGCAAAGCCGGCCGCCAGGACCGCGAAGGCCGCCAGGCGCGCGATGAGCCGCCGGCGCTCGCGCGGCCGCTCCTCCGCCCACGTGACCAGCGCCCACACGCCCCAGGCGGGGAAGAGGAGGGCGATGAAGAGATAGCTGTAGACGCCGAGGAGCGCGCAGAGGACGAAGCCGGCCCAGGCCGCTGGGGGATTCCATCTCCCAGCCAGGCAGGCGAATCGTAGTCTAACCCCTTGTGGGCGTCCTGGCCGCCTCGCCAGACGCGCACAAGGCGCTAGACTACGCGGTTCGCCGTCGCTCGCCGCCGGCCGCAGGGCACGCGCCAGGCAGACGGTCGCCAGGACGGCCAGGGTCGTCGCCGGCCCGAACATGCGGACTTCCTGAGAATACCAGACCAGGATGGGATTGAGCGCCGCCAGCGCGCCGGCGATCAGGCCGGCGCGGCGCTGACCCAGCTCGGCGCCCAGGAGCGCCAGGGCCGGCGGCGTCAGCGCGCCCAGCAGCGCGGAGAACGCGCGCAGAGACAGCGCGCCTTCGCCGAAGAGCGCCCGCCAGAGGTGCAGCAGGAAATAGTAGACCGGCGGGTGCTTGTCGGCCGCCAGGCTCAGGCCGATGCGCCAGATAGCGCCGGCCGGCTGGCGCGCCCAAAAGACGCTCATGGCTTCATCGAACCAGAGGCTATGGTAGTCGAGCTGCCAGAGACGCGCCGCCAGGGCCAGCGCGGTCACGCCGGCCAGGGCCAGCCCCCAGCCGCCGACGCCGCGACCGAGCCGGCTGCGCTCAACCGGCATGGGGAACGCGCCCGGCCGGCTTGCGCGCCAGCGCCAGCGCTGAGAGGCCAAAGGGGAGATTGACGCGACGCAACAGCCGGCGCTCCAGATCGAGCACGCGGATCAGGAGCCGGTTGACCTGGTCGCTAACCGGCACGAAGTCGCCATCGTCATCGTCCTCGCTGCTCACAAGGCCGGCGCGTTTGCCCAGCCGGAACAGGGCTTCGGCGGGAAAGAGGAGCGTGTTGGCATAGGTCACGCGCTGCACGTCGAAGCCGACTGCGCCCAACAGGTCACGCAACTGGCCGGTCGTCGCCCGGCAGCGCGTGCCCAGGCGCGTATCGTGGGCGCTGGCGAGCCAGGCATAGGCCGGCTGCCGCGCCACCAGCCAACCGCCCGGCCGCAGGACCCGGCGCGCTTCGGCCAGGGCCAGCCGGCTATCTTCCAGCCCGACGTGATAGAGGACATCGAGACACAGGACCAGGTCGAAGCTGGCCTCGGCGCACGGCAGCGCCGCCAGAGAGCCGGCCACTACGTCGCGCACGCCCAACTCCTGGGCGTGGCGCAGCGCCAGAGGGAAGAGGTCCAGGCCCACGGCGTCGTGACGCGCGCCCAATTGCTGCGTCAACGCGCCGGCCCCGCAGCCGGCATCGAGGATACGCAGGCGCCGGCCGGCCGCGACCTCTTCCACACATTGCGCCACTATGGCGCGCATCCCCACGCACCACCAATAGATGGCGTCCCGCCGATAGAGCGCCGCATAGTCCACCTGGCTCAAGGCGTCTGGCTTGCCCCCTCCACGCGCACGTGGCCCAAAATGAGATGATCTGCCCCATCGTCCAGCGTGAGCCGGCCCATCGTCCGCAGATCGTACCAGCCCAATTCGAGCTGATAGTCGCCGGCCGGCAAGTCCTCCGGCAGTTTCACCTGCACCTGCTCGACGACGCGCTCGCCGGCCTCCCAACGGCTGGTGGGGCACGCCCCGCCGCATGGCTGGACATCCGCGCCGGCCCAGAGCGGCCCGCCGGTCGCCGGATTATACTCCCCCAGGAGATGAAGGAACAGGGTATAGTCGGTTGGCGGCGGCTGGCGCGCCTGCATGTAGATATCCACGTAGAGGACGGCGCCGGCCTTCAGCTTCGGATTCACTGCCTCCCACCCCAACAGCGTCAGCGCCGCGCCGAACTGCGCCGGCATCGGTTGGGCCGGCTCCGGGACGACGCGGCCATCGGCCGGCTGGCGATAGTGCAGGGCATAGACGCGCCCCTGTCGGTCGAAGATCTGCTCCACGATGCGCGCATCGGGCAGGTAGCGCTCCATGAGCGCCGGCGCGCGCCAATCTTCATAGGCGATGATCCAGTAGTCGGCCGTCGCGCCGGCCGGCGGCAAAACGATGCCGGCGCGGCCATCGAACCGGCGCGGGGCCGGCCGGCCCCACCCATAAAAGGCCAGGGTCGGATGGTCGGCCGGGCGCGGCGACAGGTAGATGCGGGCGTCGGCCGGCGCGACGGCCATGCGGCCGGCGACTTCGGCCAATCCCACGTCGTAGGCGTAGAAGAGCGCCGGCTCGGCAGCCCACTTGACGAAGTAGTCGCGCGCCGTCAGGCCCACGCTGCCGGCCCAACCGAGGAGCAAGAGCAGGGGCAAGGCCCAGCGCAGCGCCGGCCGTCGGCGGCCCAGGGCTATCAAAGCGGCCGCGCCCCAGGCGATGAGCAGGGCCACGGCCGGCGCTGCGCCGATGGCGCGCCGGAAATGGGGCGCGTACTCGCTCAGGATGGTCGGCGTCAACATGCCGGCCAGCCACAGGAGCAAGAAGCCGGCCGCCGGCCGGCGCCAGCGCCACAGCGCCGCCCCCAGCCCGATATAGAACAGGGCCGAGAGGTACGGGTCGAGCATCGGCCGGCCGGGGAGGTTGCTGCGCGGATCGTCGTCGCCGACGAAGCTGAAGCCCAGGGCGGTATCGCCCGTGTTTCGCAAGATCGTCGCGCCGGCAGAGGCGCTGCCGGCCCCTTCGCCCAACACGGCCACCTGGCGCGAGCGCAAGGTCAGCAGAGCCGGCTCGCGCGCCCAGGTAATCCCCAGCGGGAGGAATACCAGCAGCGCCGCGCCGGCCAGGATGAGTAAACGCCGGCCCTGGCCGCGCCACAGCTCGCGCTGGACAAGCCAGCCATAGGCGACGAAGGCGATGAGCAGGAAAGGCAAGAGCCGGCCGGCCGGATAGGTGTACGGCCCCAGGCCAGCGCATGCGCCGCTTAGCGCGAACCAGAGGGCGCGCCGCCGGCGCAACCCGCGCCACAGACAGGCGGCCATGAGAATGGCGCAGAGGGGGACCAGCGCCGGCTCAATGCCGACGCGGCTGAAATTGACGTGCCAGTAGAGGCCGGCCAGGGTGGCGCTGGCGAGGAGGCCCAGCCGGCGCGGCAGCCGCGAATCAGACAAGGACAGCTCGCGCCCCAGCCAGTAGAGCGCCGGCACGGTCAACGAGCCGACCACGGACATCACGCCGCGCATGACGACC
>CAIQJD010000088.1 GCA_903872005.1 uncultured bacterium
CCGATGCGCGGATGCGCCAGGCCCTTCTCCACCGTGTCCAGAGCAATCGCTTCACGCACATCGCCCAGGATCCGTTCGGGGAAGGATGGGCCGACTTCGCCCAGCATCACGATGAGGGTCACAGGCGACAGACTGGCGACCATAGGCTCCTGTCTGGTATGGGTGATGCTACCGGCGGGAAGGGCTTCCGCGGCCAGCGGGCCGCGGAAGCCCACTCGGCGCGCGGCGCCGGCGGGGGATGTTACGCCGGCGCCGCGCAGAGGCTCAGGCCATTTCTGGCTGCAAGAGGCCGTACTGGCCGTCTTTGCGCCGATAGACGACGTTGATGGTAGAGCTGTCCATGTTATAGAAGACGAAGAAGTCATGCCCCAGCATTTCCATCTGTTCGACGGCTTCCTGCTCGTCCATGGGGCTGACCCGGAACTGCTTCCGGCGCACGATGATCGGCAATTTGTCGTCCTCGTCTTCTTCTTCTGGCAGCGGGGCCACTTCGGCAGCCGATTCGCCGCCGCGCACGCGTTCCCAATGCTTGCCCTTGTAGCGGGTGAGCTGGCGATACATCTTCTCTGTGACTTCATCCACGGCGTCGCGGATGTCGCTGGCGCGCTCCTCGGCGCGCAAGACGGCTCCGTGGCTGCTGCGCACCGTCACCTGGCAAACATAGCGGTCTTGGGCGCTCCTGGTAGACTCCTTGGTTAGCTCGATACGCATTTCTGCAATAGCCGGCAGATAGCGATCCAATTTCTCCAACTTCTTTTCCACATAGGAGCGCATCCAGTCTGAGATGTCAAGGTTCTTCCCGGTGATCAGGAATTGCATTGCCGTTCTCCTTTCACAATCGCTGATGGTTGGACGAAGCGTCCAGCGTCGCGCGCCGGCCGCCATGCCACGCATCGCGATGAGTTTTCCGAGCGGCGCGCGCCGGGCCAACGGAGGCGTCGGTCCAGGCGCGGCTGTGGAGCGCCATTGTAGCCGCTTTCGCGCCGGCTGTCAACCGGCTCACGGTGCGGGCAAGATCGTCATCTCCAGCGTCACCGGCTCTGTATGGCGGGCGTCGCTCTGCGGATCGGCGCAATCCGGGCAATCTCGATAGGCGTCCACGATGATCATGCCCTCGAATTTGCCCGGCCGCAGGGGGCGCAGGTGGAACCGCAGGGTTTGCGCTGCGCCGGGTTTCAGGCGGATGTCCTCGAAGTAGTAGAAAGGTTTGCCCACGCGCGTCTCCCGATCTACCCGCGAGGCCGGCTCGGTATCTATGATGGCAACCCCTTCCAACAGGTCCAGTTCCATGGTGCTATCAATCGCCACGTCCACCAGGTTGAGCGTCACGCTGTCGTTGTTGGTGAGCAATACGATCAGCTCGACGTCTTCGCCCAGGGGCGTCTGGCGGGGGTATTCCAGCTCTACTTGCAAGGGGACGCGACTGAATACGATGCGGCCGGCGAACCATGCGCCGGCCGCTGTCGCCAAACAACAACAGACGGCGACGACGCCCAGCAAGATGATGGCCCAGACGGGTATCCTGCGGCGAGCGGGCGCGCCGGCAGGAGGAGGGGCTTGCCCTTCCGGCGGCGCTTGAGGAGTCCAGGCGTCTGTCATGAAAGAATGGCTCCGCTTGGCAGACAGATGGATAGCGTAGCGTGGGGACAGCGTGCGCTGCCCCCACGCCGGAAGAGACGCGCGCTTCGGTCGCCCTATGGCGTATACGGGGCGCTGTATTCCAGGTACAGTTCCGGCCGGCGCTCTTGCGTGCGCGAATTGGCCGAGAAGAGCCGATAGGTCGCCGTGCCCTGGCAGATGGACGCCTTGATGATGACGCCTATGTTGCTGTCCGGGTTCGTCACCCATTCCTGCGCCAGGGTCGTGATGTCGAATTCAATGTACGGGTCGAATACGGCGAGGACGTCAACGCCCACCCCCGTCGTCGCCGCTACGCGTGGCCGATAGCACAGGACCTCCGCAGCCGGGGTGGTCGTGCGGTCGCCGGCGCCATTCGCGCCCGGCACAGTCCAGCGCACCGAGGTCGCATAGTTCCAGTTGGCCCGGCCTTCATTCCAGCCGCGCAGCAAGCTATAGAGCTGCAGGCTGATTGGGACATTCACCGGATTGGTCGCGCCGATGTGAAAGCGCAGTTTGGCCGAGGTGATTTGGGCGCCGGCCGGCAGGCCGGTCAGGTCCCAGCGGCTCAACACGGTGGCGCTGTCAATCGTCTTGAGGTACATCCAGGCGCCGGAGCCATAGTTGGTATTCGGGTTATCGCGATCCAGGTAGGTGTCCATGTTGCCGTCGTAGCCGTCTTTGCCCTGCTGCAAGAGCCGCGTGTAATCGCGGTACGGCGGCGGGGGCGGCGGCGTTTCTACGGTGACGGTGGTCGCCGCGTAGGCGCTGACGATCAACTCGCGACCTGTATCACCATCCCGAGCCGCCCCAATCTCGCCGCCTACTTTGTCCCCTCCCCACCAGGAGATCCAGAGCTGCGCGAAGTTCGTCACCTGGGTGGTCTCCAGGATGACTTCGGGATCGGCGCGCAATGTGATGGTCACGGTGCGTTCAGAGCCGCGCGGGATCAACCCCATCTCCCAACGCACGCGGCCTTGGTCGGCGTCGTAGATGGCTGGCGGCGTCGAAGAGATGTACTGCATGCCCGCCGGCAAAATGTCCTCAATGTCGAAAGCGATGCGTGCCCACATTTCCGGCGGCGGCCCGCCTTCGGCCGGGGCCAGGTTCCGCACGTTGATGCTATAGGTAATTTCGTCGCCTACTGCAATAACATCCGCCGAGCCGATCTTGACCATCGGGAAAACTCGCTCGGGCGGCGGCCAGGTTGGCGGCCATTGCCAATCACCCGGGCGGGGCTCGGCGAGCGCGGCCGGACCGATCAGGCTGAACAGTAGAAAGAGCGCCAGAAGTGTTGGCGCAAGGGCGAACCACCGG
>CAIQJD010000089.1 GCA_903872005.1 uncultured bacterium
AATCGTAGGAGGAGCGTGGATGGGCGCACGTGCGGAGTTCGTCGAAATGGTCGAGAAGCGCTTTGGCTACTTCCCGCGCCTCTTCTGCTGGCGCGGCCGGCGCTTCGAGGTGGTGCGGGTGGAGCGGGTCTGGTGCGAAGCGCGGCAATGGCCGCGGCTGGCCCAGAGCCGGCGCTACGCCATCCTGACCTGCGAGGGGTCTTTCGTCCTGGAGCATGATCCGCGCCGCAATATCTGGGTGGCGCGCCAGGCGCCGGCTGGCGCGCTGCCGGCGCCGACGCGACCGGCGCGTCGCATCCGTGGAGAGGGTTATGGAAATCGGCTTGTTGTGGTACGATAATGATCCGAAGGTCGCGCTGGAAGAGAAGGTGCGCCGCGCCGCCGGCCGCTACGCGGAGAAGTTCGGGCAGCGCGCCACGCTCTGTGTGCTGAATCCGGCGACGCTGGGCAGCGCGGCCGGCGAAGTGGCCGTGGAAGGCGGCGTCGTCAAGCTGGCGGCCTCGCGGTCGGTCTTGCCGCACCACTTCTGGATCGGTGTGGCGCAGAGCGCCTGAGCCGGCCGGCTCACGCCCCGCTGCGAATCTCCGCGCCGGCCACGAACAGCTCCAGGGCCAGCGGAGCATCCATCTGCCCGGTTTTGATCGCCAGGTCCGCGGCGACGAGACGGTCGTAGGTCTCGCGCAGTTGTTGCAGCGTGTAGCCGCCGGCCTGGCGCAGAGCCTTTTGGGCCGGATATTCGGAAGTCGCCAGTTTGCGCGGCAGTTCGGCCGCCGGCGTCCCCGCCTCGGCCCAGCTCTTGGCCCCGATGATCAGCCGGTACTGGCGCGCCAGCATCGCCATGATCGCCAGGGGATGCTCCCCATCATCCAGGAGCCGGCGCGTTTCAGCCAGTGCTTTCTGCCAGCTCCGCGCGCTCACCGCATCCACGATGGCCCAGATGTTGGCCTCGCGCGTGTGCGGCGTCAGGCGCGCCACATCCTCGGCCGTGACCGGCTTGCCGGCTTCGGCGTAGAGGATGAGCTTTTCGATCTCCTGGGCCAGCGTGCGCGTGTCGTCGCCCACGGCCTGGGCCAGCTCGGCGGCGGCGCGTGGGTCAAAGGCCCCGCCGGCGGCTTTGGCGCGCTCGCGAATCCAGCCAGCCAACTCCTCCGGCCGTTGGCGCGGACACTCCCGCGCCTCGCCCCCGTGTTCTTTGGCCCATTTCGCGAGGCGTCCGCGTGACTCGCGCCCCTCCAGGCCAACATCCAGCAGGACCAGCTCCGTCGTGGGCGGCAGGGAGGGCAGGTACGCCAGCAGCGCTTCCAGCAGGCCGGCCGATTTGTCCGTCGGCTCGCCGGCTTCTTCCTCGCCGGCGTCGCCGGCCTTGCGCTTGCCGTCGAGGCGCGTCGTCAACCCTTCGACGATGACCAGCCGGCTTTCGGCCAGGAAGGGGATGGCGTCGCAGTGGTGGCGCAGCTCGGAGAGGGTCAGCCGGCGACCGTCCAGCGTGGAACGGTTCAGCTCGCCCAGGGACGGGTCGCGCCAGAGCCGGCTTTCCAGGGCGCGCAGCGCCTCGCTGCAGCGGTACTCATCCGCGCCGAAGATGAGGTGCAGCATGGCTCAATCGCGCTCCAACTGGACGAAGTGCGCGATCTGGCCGGCGAAGTGCGCCTGGGTCACGCCGGCAATCCGCACATCGTCCACGGTCGCCAGCGTCGTGATGCGCTCCTGGGTCAGGTAGGCCAGGGGTTGGGCGATGAAGAGGCCCAGGGTGATGGCAAGGAGGATGTCGGGGGCCATTTCCCAGCGTGAGCGTTGGCGCCGGCCGAGGGCCAGCAGCGTCAGCGCGCCGGCCGTCAGCGCGCCGACCGCCAGGTTGGTGCCGCAGCGCGGGTGGACGGCCAGGCTGCGCTCGCCGGCTTGCAGGCGCGCCAGGGCTTCGCCGGCCGATGCGGCGACCAGCGTGGTGGGGGCTGCCCCGTACAGGTAGAAGCCGCCCGGCGCGCTGCGTCCCATCAGCTCCAAATGCGGGGCGCGCTGGCTGATGACGTGGATCGTGGCATGCTCCAGGGCATGGTTCTGGCGCAGGGTGGTCACCAGGCGCGGCAGCGTCAGGCCGCCGGCGGGAGCGGTGGTGGGGCCGGAAATGGTCATGGCATACTCTCCAGAGGCTCGGATGGGGCAGCCGGGGCGCGGCCGGCTACGGTTTCAGGCGCACCAGCTCGAAGACGCGTTCCTCGCGCTGCTGGCCGCGCACTTGCACCGGGCCGAGCGAGCGCACCTCGGCGCGGTCGTAGATCAGATGCAGGGTATTTTCGCTGATGAGCACCTGGCCTGGCTCGGCATTCTCTTGCAGCCGGCGCGCCAGGTTGACGGTGCGGCCGATGGCCGTGTAGCTCATGATACGACTGGTGCCGACGTTGCCGACGACGGCATCGCCGGTGCTGATGCCGATACGCAGGTTCAGGCGCAGATCCGGAGTCAGCCGGCGGTGAAACTTCACGATCTCATCCTGGAGGTTCAGCGCGGCAGCGGCAGCGCGCAGCGCGTGATCGGCCTGGGGCAGCGGCGCGTTGAAGAACGCCATCACTCCGTCGCCCATGAACTTGTCAATGGTGCCCTCATGGTTGATCACGGTCTGCCCCATCAGCGAGAGGTAGTGGTTCAGCACTTCCACCAGGTCTTCGGGCGGGATGCGCTCGCTGAGGGCCGTGAAGCCTTGCAGGTCGGCGAAGAGGACCGTGATCGTCTGGCGCGCGCCGCCCAGGCGCACCGCGTCGGGGTCCGAGAGGATGCGCTCGACGACTTGGGGCGCAACGTATAGCTGGAAGCGCGAGCGGATGGTCTCTTTCTCTTGCTCTTTGGCGTCTTCCAGGCGCTTGAAGCCGCGCGCGTTCTCGATGGCGATGGCCGCGTAGCCGGCCAGCATGGTCAGGAGCTGAATGTAGTCGTCGCTGGGCGGCTCGTTGCCGCCGGCCGGCCACTGCACGACCAGCACGCCCGTGGAGCGCCCGGAGACTTGCAGGGGGATGAAGACGCGCGCGCCGGCCTTGCGATCGGCCGGCGTCTGGGCCGCTTTCTGGAGTTGCAGCGCTTCAATGGCCTGGGGCGACTGGTTCAGATCCTCTTTCGCGCCGCCCTGCCAGGGTTCGCGCCGGCGCTCGGCCACGCTGTGCAGGCTCATGGTGGCGTTCTCCACCAACATGATGGAGACGTATTGCGCCGGCGAGAGATAGAGCGCGGCGTCCAGGACGCGGCTGAGTAGCTCTTTCAGCTCCAGCACCGAAGTCACCGATTGGCCGATGGCGTACAGGGTACGCATTTCGCGCAGCCGGCGCTCCAACTGCTGATTGGTCTTCATGATGCGCGCCGTCAGGGCGTCGCGTTCCTTGCGGAGCCGCGTTTCAATCAGCGCGCCCTCGATGGCCGTGAGCATCTCTTGCACGGTGAACGGTTTGATGACGTAGTCGCGCGCGCCCATGCGGAAGCCGCGCACGGCGATTTCCTCGGAACCGTGAAAAGTCATCAGCACGACGGGGATATGGACGTTGCGCTCCTG
>CAIQJD010000090.1 GCA_903872005.1 uncultured bacterium
CCCATGTGCCCGATGCGGAAGTATTCCGCCCGGCGCGCCGGGTGCAGCCCGCCGGCCAGGATTGCCCCGGCGGCGTTGATTTTGCCCAGGACGGCAGCGTCCACGCCGGCCGGATAGAGCGGCGCGGTCATGGTGTTGGCGCTCTTGCCGGCCGCCGCCAACTGCCCCATCCCCAGCGCCTCGATAGCCGCTTTGCACGCCGCGCTCAACGTGCGATGGCGGGCGAAACGCGCCTCCATCCCTTCGGCGACGATCTGCCCCAGGCTGACGTTGAGCGCCGAGACCAGGTTGACCGCCGGCGTGCCGAAGTACGATGGCTTGCGCGCCGCGTAGGCTTCCATGATGGGCAGCCACTTGCCCCAATCGGCGTAGTACGAGCCGACCGGCGTCTTGCGCGCCCGCCAGGCGGCCAGGGCTTTGGGGCCGGCCATCACCAGAGCCAGTCCCGGCGGCGTGGCGATGGCCTTCTGCGAAGCCGTCAGCGCCAAATCCACGCCCCAATCGTCCATACGTAACTCTTCGCCGCCGACCGAACAGACGCCATCTACGACGACCAGCGCGCCGGCGGCGCGCGCCAGCCCGGCGATGCCGGCCACATCGGCCAGCACGCCGGTGGAGGTATCCACCTGGGTGATCGTCACCAGCTTGTAGGCTTTGGCCCGGAGGGCGGCTGCGACCTGCGCCAGCGTCGGGGCGTCACCCACGTCCGCTCGCACATGATCTACCTGCGCGCCGTAGCGTTCCAGCAACTCGCCCATGCGGTCGCCGAAGTAGCCCGTGTTGATCACCAGGGCCGCATCGCCCGGCTCGGTCAGGTTCGCGCCGGCCAGGTCCATCGCCAGCGTGCCGGAGCCAGCGATGATGAAAGGCTGGCCCGCCGCGCACAGGAAGACCTGGCGCATGCGCTCCAGCGCCTGACCGAACTCTTCGATGAAATGGGGGGCGATAGGGCTGGTGGTCGGCGCGCCCAGGGCGCGCATCACGGCCGGCTCGAATTCAATCGGGCCGGGAATCATCAATAGCTTTCTGCCTTTCATGCTCCGCTACTCCTCGGAAAATTGATGCAAGGCGACCGGCGCACTGTCAGCGCCGGTCGCCTTGATGAGACGCGGCCGCGAACGGCCGGCTACAAGATCACGCTATGGCGTGATTCTCACGACCTTGTTGGCGCGGATGGAGAAGCCATACGCGGCGGCCGTGGCCCAGTTGTCAATGATGCCATGGAAGGTGCTGTTGGTCCACATTTCGACGTGCAGCACGCGGATCGCGCCGGCCGGCACATCGGTCAGCCGCCACGTGACCACGCCGTCAACCAGTTGCCCGCCGTCCAGCGCGCGGACGAACAGGGTCGGATCGGGCAGCGGGTCGGTGACGGTGATCTCTGGCAAGAGCGACTGCGATTCGTTGGTGACGGTGATGGTGAAGCGCGCGATCCAGGTCGGCGGCAGCGTGTCGCGTTGCGCGCCGATGGTGATGGCCAGGCGCGGCAGCACCCGCACAGTCACGGTATCCGTGTTGTTCGACGGATCAGGATCGGCCGTGGTCGAAGTGACCGTCGCCGTGTTGGGCATGTCGCCGCCCAGCGGCCAGGAGAAGGCGTTCACCGTGATGACGAAGACCGAGTCTTCGCCGACAGCCACGACCGGCTTGCTGCATTCTACCAGGCCGGAGCTGCCGATGGCCGGCGTCACGCATGCCCAGCCTTCCGGCGCAACCAACGACTCGAAGCGCACGTTGGGCGGGAGATTGTCGCTCACCACCACGTTCTCGGCGTCGTTCGGGCCGCCCTGCGCGACGGTGAGAGTGTACTGCAAATTGTCGCCGGTGACCACGCTCTCGACGCTGGCCGTCTTATTCATGACCAGGGCCGCGGTCGGCTTGAGCGTCTCGACCGTGCCGAAGCTCACCGTCTGACGATTGGCGAAGGTCCACGCCCCGCGGTAGCCCGTGGCGTCGTACTTCGTGACCGTCAAGACCGGCGTCTCCACGCCCTCCAGGCTGATTTCGAGGGTGTCGCCCGGCAGGGCCGGCGGGGTCGGGTTGTTGCCTTCAATGATGAACGGGACGTTGGCGCTGGGAACCAGGTTCAGCGTATCGCTGCCCTGGCCGGCCAGGATCGTCACGCTCGTCATTTGGGCCATGCCGATCGTCGCCGGGGCCAGTCCGATGATCGACATATCGGTGATCGCCGCGGTGCGCGCTTCCGTATCGGCGGAATCATCCACGCGCAGCGAAGTCTGGCCGCCGAACAACGACAAGACGGCCACATCGCCCAGAATGCCCTGGACGCTGCCGCCGTTGGTGATGACCACTGCATCTACGCCGCCCCCGCCGTCAACCCCCAGCGAGCTATCTAGGGCCGTGGTCTGGATCGTCATGTGGTCGTTGCCGGCGCCGCTCATTACCGTCACCGCGCAGGCCGCCGGGGTGCTGGCGATGGTGATGGTGTTGCCGCCGCTGCCGGCTTGCACAGACAGGGCGCCCATGTCCGCGGGCGCGTAGCTGATGGTCGCCGGGGCGAGGCCCACCACCTGCTGGTCGCTGATCGTCACCGTGCGCGCCGCTGTATCCGCGCTGTCGTCCATGACGACGGTCAACTGGCCCAGCGAGTTCGCGAGGCTCACCGGCCCCAGGATCGCCTGGACGCTGCCGGCTTCCCCGATGGTGACCTGGTCCATGCCGCCCATGCCATGGATCGCCAGAGCGCCGGTCGCCGCCGTGCTATACACGCTGATGGCATCGTCGGCCGGGCCGCCATGGATCATCGTGGCGACATTCGCCGGCGTGCTGGCAACGACGATTGTATTGATGTCCTTCGCGCCCTTGATGGTCAGCGTATTGATGGTCGCCGTCCAACTCACGACCGCCGGCGTCAGACCCGTGATCTGCGTCGCCGTCAGCGTCGTCGCGCGGGCGCTGGCATCCTCGGAATCATCTACCGTCAGGTCTGTCTGGCCGCCGGCGTTGCCGACGATCACGTTGCCCAGGATGTGCTGCGCGTTGCCGTAGTCGCCGACCACGACCGCATCCGTGCCGGCCTGCCCATTCACCGCCAACGGGCCATTCACCGAAGTCCCCGCTACGTTGACCGTATCATTGCCAACGCCGGCGTTGAGGATCATCGGCGCGCCGCTGATGGTGCTGAGGATGGTGAAGGTATTGCCGCCGGAGCCGCCGTAGATGACCAGCTCACTGGTGTTCGCCAGGTAGTGCATGAACGCCGGCGCGAGGTCGGCGATGGTATCCTGGCTGACCAGCGCGTTGCGGCCGGTGGCGTCGTTGGCATCATTCACCGTCACGGCGATGGTGCCGCCGACGTTGTCCACGAATACCTCGCCCTGGATGCCCTGCACGCTGCCCGCGTCGCTAATCAGGGCTGTATCGGCGCCGGCCTGCCCGTGAACAGTCAGCGAGCTGCGCGGAGCCGTCTTCACGATGGTGATCTGGTCATTGCCCGGGCCGGCGTTGACGGTCATCATGCCATCGGAGAATGTGTCCGCGATGGTGATGGTGTTGCCCGCCGGGCCGCCATGGACGACCAGCTCATGGATGTTCGGCACATAGTGCAGGTTCGCCGGCGCCAGGCCGACGATTGCGTTGCCGGTGATGGTCACGGTGCGCGCTGTGCCATCGGCGCTGTCATCTACCGTCAGGTCGGTAGCGCCCTCGGCATTGCCGACGGTGACTTCGCCGAAGATGCTCTGCACGCTGCCGGCCTGGCCGATGAGAACCGCATCATGGCCGGCCTGGCCGTTGACGATCAGGTGCCCGTGCGCGGTGGTCTGCAGGACGTTGACGAGATCATCGCCGCTGCCCGCGTTGAGGCTGACCGTCGTGTCCGGGATCGTCCCGATCACATTGAACGTATTGCCGCCCGTGCCGCCATGGACGATCAGGTCGCGCACATGGGCGATGTAGTGGATGATCGCCGGCGCGAGGCCGGTGATCTCCGTCCCGCTGATGGTTGCCGTGCGCGGGCTGGGATCCCTGGAATCATCCACCATCAGGGCGGTCGTCCCAGCGGCGTTGCCGATGGTCACTGCGCCCAGGATCTCCTGCACGCTGCCGGCGTCGCCAACGACGGCCGTATCGCTGCCGGCCTGCCCGTTCACCGTCAGCGGGCCGTCCGGCGAGGTCGCCAGGATGTTGACCCGATCATCGCCCAGACCGGTGTTGAGGATCGTCGGCGCGCCGCTGACGGTGCCGGCCACGGTGAACGTATTGCCGCCCGCGCCGCCATGCACGACCAGCGCGTGGATGTGCGGCTCATAGCGAATGGCCGCCGGCGCCAGGCCGACGATGGAGCTGCCGGTCATGACCGCCGTGCGGCCGGCCGGATCATTCACATCGTCTACCGTCAGGTCCGTCAGGCCATCGGCATTGCCGACGGTGACTTCGCCGAGGATGCCTTGCAAGCTGCCGGCCTGGCTGATGGTCACGTCATCATCGCCGGCCTGGCCGTTGACGAAGAGCGGCCCCTCGGACGTCGTGGTGTAGACGTTCACGACATCATGCCCGCCGCCGGTATTGAGGGTCGTGGTCCCGCCGGCTACGGTCGTGTAGACGGCGAAGTCGTTGCCCAGATCGGTGGCGTTAATCGTCAAGAACTGCAATCCGACGCCCGGATGAGGATTGGAAAGGGTGTACGTGTTCGTCGCGGCGTTGCCAAAGATGGCAACGTCCGTTTGATTAGCCAACCGCACCGGCGCAAAGCCGTTGCTGCTGCCGCTATTGATTTCGGTCGTGGCGACGCCGTCCACCATCGGGCCATCCACCACGTTGATCGGCCCAGCGAGGTAGGCCGGCTGGACGATGCCGAAGGTGTCCGCTGGCGCGGCCACGACGATGGACGCGAC
The DNA here is from genome assembly GCA_903872005.1 of uncultured bacterium. The sequence goes on from CAIQJD010000090.1 coordinate 4,857, forward strand.
GTTCACATAGGAGATCGTCGCGTTATCCACCGTGATGCTGCCAGTGCTGGCGTCAAGGGGCGAATAGACGATCTCGCCGGCTTGACCGCCGCGCAGGCCAATGTGGTTGGCGCCATGATCGCTGCCCGTGAAGGATACGGCGCGCCCGATGCGGCCG
>CAIQJD010000091.1 GCA_903872005.1 uncultured bacterium
CAGCGAGGCCGTATAGCTCATGGCGAAGCCGAGGCGCTGCGCCGGCTTGAAGGCGAAGCTCTTGCCGTCTTCGGCCCAGGTGAAATCGCCGGCGATGGTCTGCTTGCCATCGGCCGTGGTCAGCTTGAAGGCTGCACCGGTGGAGGCGCGCTCCATGGGCAGGTTGAAAGTCACCGAGATGACCTGGTTGGGCGCGGCGCCGTTCTTGTTCTGCCCGCCGGCCAGCGCTATGTCCAGCACTTTGGGCTGCGTCGTGCTGAAAGACCAGACGAAGTCCTTCGCCAGCGTCGCGCCGGACGGGTCGGTGAGGCCGGCTTTCAGCGTGGCGCGATAGATCGTGGCCGAAGCCAGCGGCTCGGCCGGCCGGAAGGCATAGATGGACGTATTGATCCACGCGCCTTCCCCCTTGACCGGCGGCTCCAGGGTCAACGGCTGCGGCAGATTCTTCTGCGCTTCCAGGGAAGCCAGAGGCACGACCGGCCGGTTGAAGACAACCATCAACGTCGTATCGGCGGCAACATCTTGCGTCGCATCGGCCGGCTGCACGGTGGTCACTTCCAGATAGCCGACGGTCTGCATCTTGAAGCTTGCCGGCTTGGCCATGCCGAGGCCGGCGGCGCTCTTGGCGCCCTCCGCGACGCTGACCTGATACGCCTTGCCGCGCTCCAGGGTCTTGGCCGGCGTGAAGATGGCATCATTGCCCTTGAACGTCCAGGCCCCTTCGACAACCGGCTCAATCGAGACGGCGGTCTTGAAAGAAGCCTCGTCCATGGGCTGGTCGAAGGAGAGGATGATCGGCTGGCCCGGCTTCAGCTCTTCGCCGCGCGCCGGCGTGCGCGCCACGATGGTAGGAGGGCCGGGCGTCTGGCGCGTCGCCGTCGGAACGGTCGTGGGCGTCGCCGATGGGTTGCTGGTGGGAGCCGTGGTAGCGGTAGCCGGCGCCGGCGTTGCCGTCGGCGTGGGCTGGCCGCCGCAGGCGGTCAACAACGCGCCGGCCAGCATGGCGACCAGTAGCAGGACGATGACACAACGCTGCACATACTTCATAGAATGAACGCCTCCTCTGGCTCAGCGGGAGACACGCACCGCAGGGCTTTGCATCTGCCGCATACAGACCACATCCAAGACGTTGCAAACGATTCTTGAGTTCCCTGTAAAGCCAACGCCGTGATTATAGCATGGTCAAGGAAGCGATGCAACAGCAAAATCGCCCCGCGCCCCGACGCGTCAAAGTCTGGACAAACCCATTGAGACGGTGTATAATGTTGCCAGTTTCCGGCAACCGCCGATAGCGGAGAGAGGCCCGTGCGCGAGATACATTGCGACCAGATCATTGCCGCCGTGCGCCGGCTATGCATCCAGGCCAACTATGAATTGGGCGACGACGTCCTCCAGGCATTGCAGCGAGCCGAGGCGACCGAGCCGGCGCCCCTGGGCCGTGAAATCCTCGGCCAACTGCTGGAAAATGCCGCCATCGCGCGGCGCGAACAGATCCCCATGTGCCAGGACACCGGCGTCGCCGTCGTCTTCGCCGAGGTGGGGCAGGATCTGCATATCGCCGGCGGGAGCTTCGCCGCGGCCATCCAGGAGGGCGTGCGCCAGGGCTATACCGACGGCTATCTGCGGAAGTCCGTGGTCACGCCGCCCCTCGGCGCGCGCCAGAATACCGGCGATAATACGCCGGCTGTCTTGCACACCGACATCGTCCCTGGCGACCGCCTACGGCTGATTGTCGCGCCCAAAGGGGCCGGCAGCGAGAACATGAGCTTCCTGAATATGCTGCCCCCTTCGGCCGGGCGCGCCGGCGTCATCGCATTCGTGACGGAGAGCGTGGAAAAGGCCGGCGCCAACCCCTGCCCGCCGGTGATCATCGGCGTGGGCATCGGCGGGACTGTGGACAAAGTGACCCAGCTCGCCAAACGCGCCTTGCTGCGCCCGCTCGGCGCGCCGCACCCGGATGCCGAAATCGCCGGCCTGGAGCGCGAGCTACTGGAGCGGGTCAACCGTCTCGGCATCGGGCCGCAGGGCCTGGGCGGCCGCACCACCGCGCTGGCCGTGCATGTTGAAACCTTCCCTTGCCACATCGCCAGCATGCCGGTCGCGGTCAATTTGCAGTGCCACGCCGCCCGGCACGCCGAAACGATCCTGTAGTCGGGAGGCGCCGGGATGACACACAAACTGATCACACCGCTGACCGACGCCGTCGTCGCCGGCTTGCGCGCCGGCGACCGCGTGCTGATCTCCGGGACGCTCTACGTGGCGCGCGACGCCGCGCACAAACGCATGGTCGCCGCGTTGGACGCCGGCGCGGCGCTGCCCTTCGATCCCGTCGGCCAGATCCTCTATTACATGGGGCCATCGCCGGCGCGGCCGGGGCGCGTGATCGGCGCAGCCGGCCCCACGACGAGCTATCGCATGGACGCCTACGCAGCGCGCCTGATGGCCGTTGGGGTCAAAGGGATGATTGGCAAGGGCTGGCGCGCGCCGGCCGTGCGCCAGGCCATGCAGACCTATCGCAGCGTCTACTTCGCCGGCACGGGCGGCGCCGGCGCGCTGCTATCGCAACGCATCGTGGCCGCCGAAGTGATCGCCTACGAGGACCTGGGGCCAGAGGCGCTGCGGCGCCTGACCGTGGTGGACTTTCCGGCCATCGTGATTGACGACATCTATGGCGGCGATGCGTATGAAGCCGGCCAGAGGGCCTATCGGGAAACGTGAGACGAGCGAGCAGAGTACCATTCTTGGGCGTATGGCTTGCCGGCCAGGGAGGGGAATAGCGCATGATTGATCGTTTGCTCAACTATCGGCACATCGAAATCCTCAAAGACGGGCCGCGCGTGCTCTTCCGGCCCCTGTTGGCCGATGACATCCATCGGCTGAAGGATTTGTTCTCGCGCATCAGCAGCGAGGATCGCGAGTACTTCCGCACCGACATAGACGCCGAGGGCGCGGTGGAGGAATGGTGTTCGCATTTAGACTACCGACGCATTTTTCCACTGGTTGCCATCGTCAATGACCGCGTCGTTGGCCTAGCAACGCTGTATATCGGCGAGAACTACACGCGCCACATCGCCTGGATTCACGTCTATCTGGACAAAGAATTCCGCCGGCGCGGCGTCGGC
>CAIQJD010000092.1 GCA_903872005.1 uncultured bacterium
ACAGCGGAAATCGCCGATGTTGAGCGAATTGACCCGCACCTTCACCTCTTCCGGCCGGAAGATACGTACCGCGGCGCGATACCCATCGCGCGGATGGGCGAACTCCGGCCGGTTAGGCATCTCCTGTAAGGTGCCATACTCGCCGTGCGGGTCAATGATGAGGATGCTCGCTCGCGTATGCGGCTTCATCAGCTCCTCGATCAGCACGCCGGCCAGATATCTCTTCCCCGCGCCGGTGCTGGCGATGATCGCCAGATGCGTGCTGGTGAAAGCGCTGGCATCAATCACGACCGGCACCGCGCCCGGTCGCCGGCTGAGGAGCGACCCCACGTGCGCGCCGCCCCGCTCGTCCACATTGCGCTTGCTCAGGATTTGCGCCAGCATCGCGTCGCCGCACAGATAAATTGGCCGGCCGGAACGCGGCGGCAAGCGCGGATTGATGAAATCGCCCAACCCGCGCTCGTAGTAGCCCAGGATGCGTACGCTGATCTCGAACAGCTCGTGTTGCTGGGCCTCGTAGCCCAACATGCCGGCAACCTGCGCCGGCGGCACGCGCGGATCAGCCATGAACGGGTCGGGGTACAGGCGAATGGGCCGGCGCTGCGTGACCCTGCCCACAATCTGCCGCACCGCGCCATCGGCCGGCGCCTCATAGTACACGAACTCGCCGTTCTTCACCGTATCATCGGCGTCGGGCGTCACGAACGTATACTCGTGGGGCGTCTCGCCCGGCCCTTTTGCCGTGCCCACACACTGCGCCAACGGACGTTCTTCTGTCATCGCGTCACCCTGCAAAGCGCCTCGGAGCCGCCCGCCTATGCTTGCTTGTCCACCGGCTTCTCGTCGTCCCGCAACCGCGTCACGGCCTTCTCCAAAGCCGCATTGAGGTCGCGCAATCCCGTCAGCAAGCCCTGGCGCATCTCCTCGGCAATATCGCTCTTGCGCGCCGATTCGACCACCCGCTCCGCCTGCTGGCGCAACTTCTGTGACTCCTCGCTGGCCTGCACCTTGCGCGCCGTCTCTTCCAGTTGCCGCGTCATATCGGCCAACCCCTCGCGCAACTGCGTCTGCGCGTGGCGGCTGGTCTCGCTCTCCCAGGCAGCCTTCGCGGCCTCTGCCAACTGCCGGCCCAACCGTCGCAACTCATCGCTGAACTCCCCAACCTCTGGCGCTCCCGTCCCTGTCTTCTCGTCCATGCAATCCTCCTTGTGCCTTCTCAATTTAGAATCCCAATCGGAGCCAGTTCGTGCCGGCGACGATCTGACACGCCAGCACGACGAAGATGATGAGCAAGATCACCCCGCAGCCCAGTCCTGAGCAGGAACACCCCCGCCCAAAGCCGAAGCGCTTTTGCAGCCAGTCAAAGAGCCAGTTCAACAAGAACAGCTCCAACAGGCCGCCCAGACAGCCACGCCGATCGTTCACCTCTCGCCTCCCATCATGCTCGCAAACGCCCTTGACACACCCATCGTACAGCATGCAGTATACTCATCCTCGCGCCCTTTGCAAACAGACCTGTGAGGTCTTGGAGACCTCACAGGTCTGTTTGCAGGTCTGCCGGCGCAAAAAACCCCTTGAGGTCTCGCAGACCTCAAGGGGTTCCCCCACACCGCTTTCCGCAGCCCCACACAGCCGGCGCCATCCACGAATACCCCACACGAATGAACGAATAGGCTTCACCACGGAGACTGATTCGTTTATTCGTGTCCATTCGTGGCTGGCCCGCATCGGCCCAACGCCGGCCTCTGTACCGTCGTGCTGGCTACACCGAACCCGGACGTCTCACATTGTCACGTCCCAGACGCTGCGGCGCAGGGCTTGCCCCGCCGGGGAAGACCCGCTTGTACTCCAGCCGGCGCCGGCCGAAGTTGAGCAGCAAGCCAACCGACGCGCCAGTCGCCTTCAGATAATTGATCACCTGCGCCAACTCATCGCCGGTCATCGCATGGTTCAACGCCTTTACCTCGACGACAACTCTCTGTTCAACGAATATGTCCAGATAGAACAATGCTACTGGCGCGCCCTCATACTGCACTTCAACAGGAACCTGCCGTCGGGCCGCAATCTGGCGCCTTTCTAGCTCTATTGCCAGCGCCCGCTCATAGACCTCTTCCTTGTATCCTGGCCCGATGCCATTATGCACAGCCATCGCCGCGCCAATGATGCGGTACGTCAGATCATTCCCCGTAGCGTCCTGGACGAGACCCGCCATCTACTTCCCTCTTCCATCCGCCAGATCGCATGGCCCAAAGCGGCTGTCATTTGTTTATTCGTGCCCCATTCGTGGATGGCCCCCTCTGGACACCCCCTTCAGAGGATCAGAGTCCAGAGAGGTCAGAGATCAGAGTCACATGGGCGCCGCCGCCACCCCCACCCGAATACCGCCGACGTCGTACCAGCCGACCGGGACGGGCCTGAGGCGGCAGGCGCAGCGGGCGCGCCTCGCCTCAGCGAGGTAGGAACCGCCACGCCGCACGCGGCTATCCTGGCCTTCCAGCGTGTTGTCGTTGGCGTACCTCTTGTAACTGGGCGACCACTTCGTAGCGCACCACTCCCACACATTGCCGGCCAGCTCTTCGCACCCATACGGGCTGCGCCCGGCCGGGAAGCAACCGACCGCGCTCGTCGTCCCCACGCCGGTCGCATCATAGTTCGCCCGCTCCGGGTCGGCGTCCTCGTTCCCCCAGGGATAGCGCCGCCCCGGCGCCCGATTATCGCGCCAGTCGTCATTCGGCGCAAACCGGCCGGCGCCGCCAGTCCACAGCGTCGCGCTCATCTCCGCCCGCGTCGCGATGTGCTTCTCCGCGTCCGGCGGGATGCGCGCCCCGCCCCGCGCCCCCTTCTCCCATTCCGCTTCCGAAGGCAAGCGCACTTCCCAGCCGGCCGGCAGCCAGCCGGCCGCCTGCCAGCGCGCCGTCAGCCAGCGCGTGAAGGCGACCGCCTCGTACCACCTCACGTTGACGCGCGGATGATTGGGCAGATTGAACGGATCTCCCCTATCGTCAGGACGCGTCCGCGCGCCGCGCCACTCCCGGCCGGCGTCGGTCCACCAATAGTCTTTGCGATAGCCGTCGTCCGCAGTCACGAACTCCTGGAACTGCGCGTGGGTCACCGGGAAGCGCGCCATCCAGAACTCGCCCACGGGGAAGGGCTTGTCCATGCCCTTCTCGATGTCATACGCCTCTTTGTCCCCTTTCTGGCTTCCCATCGTGAACGGCCCGGCCGGCACATAACAGAACTGCATCGCATCCAGGGTCATGACTTCCAGGCGCGGGTCGCCGAGTCTGGCGAGAGTGCGGCCGGCCTCGGCGCGCTGGGGCGGCCGGAGCTTCGGGCCGGCGGTCATCGCCAACGTCAGCCAATCCTGCACGCGCTGGAACAGCACGGTGAAGGGGCCGGGCGACCGCTCGGTCTCCGGCTTCTTCTCTTCTTCCTTCTCTTCATCGCGCACGGCTTCGGCGAAGCGGCTCTCGATCAACGCTTGCGCCGCAAGATGCGCCACAACCAGCTTGCGCCTATCGAGTCTGGCGATGGCCGGGGCATCCGGTAACAGATGCCCCACCAGATAAGCGACGTTGCCCGTCATGCGATGACGCGCCGCGCCGGTCGCCAGCAAGAAGACCTCTTGCCACCATGTCGAGTCGCGCAACACGCGGTCCCGCAGCATCTCCGCTGCCTTGCCTTGATCGAGGATATAGCGAGCCGCCAGATATTCCTGAAAAGACCGATGCGGGAAATTATACGTGTGATTGGTCTGCGCCTGCAGTAAACCAGCGCGCTGCTGAATGTAGTTGATGACGCGTTGCGCCTTGTTGAGATCATTGAGCTCCGCATCAAGCTCGTCCCGCAAGGTCTCCCGGGCGATGTCAGCGACGCGCTTTTCCCGATCTTCTTGCGTCTCCTGCCCTTCGTGCGCCTGAAACGCTACGCGCCGCAACACCTTGAGCAGTGTGGCCGATGGGATATCGAGGCGCAGCACCCGGTCTCCATCGCCAGCGCCGAGCGTCCCTCGCTCGCGCACGATACGATTCTCCCAATGTGACAGGAGCAGCTCCACCGTGCGCTCATACAGG
>CAIQJD010000093.1 GCA_903872005.1 uncultured bacterium
AGCCGGCGCGCCTGGCCGCGCTGGCCGAGGCGCTGCGGAACCTGGCCGGCGAATGCGGCGGCTATGCCGTCTTCGAGCGGATGCCGACGGAGCTGAAGGTGGGCGTGGATGTCTGGGGGCCGGCGCGGGAGGACTTGCCCTTGATGCAGGCGCTCAAGGCCCGATTCGACCCGCAGGGTATCATGAATCCGGGAAGGTATATAGGAAGGATGTAGCATGGAAGCGTCTCCGGGGGATGCATCACCCCATGAAGACTTATGCGTGGAATGCGGAAAAGAACCGGCGTCTCCAAAAAGAGCGTGGCGTCTCGTTTGAAGAGGCGCTGGTTCATATAGCGGCCGGCGATCTGCTGGACATCGTGGCGCATCCTGATCAAGAGAAATACCCAGGACAACGCATGTTCATCATCAGAATGCGCGACTATGTGTGGCTTGTCCCGTTTGTAGAGACGGAAAGTGAGATCTTCCTGAAAACCATCATCCCCAGCCGGAAAGCGACCAGGAAGTATCTTGGGGGATAGAGACATGGTGAGCAGAACAAGACTGGATGAAGAAGAACGCGATCTGCTTGAGTCCTATGAGAGGGATGAATGGCAATCGGTGGCCGCGTTGCGAGTGCAGCGAGAACAGTACCAGGGCTACGCCCTGGGCGATCTGGAGGCGCGCGGCCTGGTGAGCATCGTGTTGTCGGATGACGATCTGCAAGCGATTCGCCGGCAGGCGGAAGCCGTTGGCCTGCCTTATCAGCGTTTCATTGCTGACATCGTGCATCAGTTCGTCGCCGGCGCGCTGGTGCGCAAGTCAAGCGCATGAATCAGGAGAACGACCTGGCTGACGGTGAGGAGCCGGCTGGGCTTCAACTGAGCGAACCTCCCGCAGGTTAGGAAACCTGCGGGAGGTTTGCTCTCTACTCCACCGTCACGCTCTTCGCCAGGTGGCGCGGCTGATCCACGTCTGCGCCGCGCCGCACCGCGATATGATATGCCAGCAATTGCAGCGGGATGACCGCCACCACCGGCGTCAGCAGCGGCGACGCCGCCGGCAGGTAGAGCACATGATCTGCCTTGGCGCGGATCTGCTCATCGCCGGCCGTCGCCAGGGCGATCACCGTGCCGTCGCGCGCCTTCACTTGCTCGATCTGACTGAGCATCTTGTCGTACACATTATCCCGCACGGCGATGGCGACCACCGGCATGCGCTCATCAATCAGGGCGATGGGGCCATGTTTCATCTCGCCGGCCGGGTAGCCCTCCGCATGGATGTAGCTGATCTCCTTGAGCTTGAGCGCCCCCTCCAACGCCACCGGATAGTTGATGCCGCGCCCCAGGAAGAGGAAGTGCTGGCGCTGGAAATAGAGCCGCGCCAGATGTTCGTAATCGTTGCCGTCGCCCAACACCGTGCCCACTTTATCGGGCAATTGCGCCAGATCGTCCAGGTAGCCGCGCATCCGCCGGCCGTCTATAGCGCCGCGCAACTGCCCCAGATAGAGGCCCAGCAGGTATTGATCCACCACCGAAGCCGTGAAGGCTTTGGTCGAGGCGACCCCGATCTCCGGGCCGGCCTGCATGGTGATCACATCGTCGGAGATGCGCGCCGCCTGGCTGCCGATGACATTGACGATGGAGAGGAGCCGCGCCCCCTTGTCCCGCGCCTCTTCCATCGCTGCCAGGGTATCCACCGTCTCGCCCGATTGGGTGATGGCGACGACCAGCGTATCCGGGCCGATCATCGGGTCGCGGTAGCGCAGCTCGGAGGCGTAGTCCACCTCGACCGGCAGGCGCGCCAGCGTCTCCAACAGGAACTTGCCCACCAGGCCGGCATAGTACGACGTGCCGCAGGCGGCGATGACGACGCGGCGAATACGGCCGGCGCTTTCGGCATCCAGATGCACGTCGCCCAGCTCGATGGCGCCGGCCTCAAAGTCGGCGCGGCCGCGGATCGTATCGGTCAGCGAGCGCGCCTGCTCGTGAATCTCCTTCTGCATGAAGTGCTTGTATTCGCCCTTGGCCGCCGCCACCGGATCCCAGGAAATCTGATGCACCCGGGGCGGGAAGGGCGTCCCATCCAGGCTCAGGAACGCCGCGCCGCCGGCCGTCAAAACCGCCATCTGCCGGTCTTCCAGAAAGACCATGCGTCGCGTATGCTCCAGGATGGCCGGGATGTCCGAGGCGAGGAAGGTTTCGCCCTCGCCCAGGCCAATGGCGACGCCGCCGGCATTGCCCAGCCGCGCCGTCACGAGCCGGTCCGGCTGCTGCGCTGAGAGGACGGCCACGGAGCTGGCGCCTTTGATCTGGCGCAACATCTGTTGCACCGCGCCGAGGAAATCAGCCCCGCCGGCCATATAGCGCTCCACCAGATGCGCCAAGACCTCGGTGTCGGTCTCCGAGGCGAAGCGGTGCCCCTCGGCCAGCAGGCGCTCCTTGAGGGGCAGGAAGTTCTCGACGATGCCATTGTGGATGATGACGATGTCGCCGGTGCAATCTTGATGGGGATGGGCGTTGAGCTGGCTCGGCTTGCCATGCGTGGCCCAGCGCGTGTGGCCCATGCCGATGCAGCCGCAGACCGGCTCGGCCGCCACAAGCGTCGTCAGGGCGCTCAGTTTGCCGACGTCCCGGCGCACGGCGATGCGCCCGTCCTGAATGACGGCCAGGCCGGCCGAGTCGTAGCCACGATATTCCAGCCGGCGCAAACCCTCCAGCACGATGGGCGCGGCCGGACGCGAGCCAATGTAACCGACGATTCCGCACATGGGAACCCTCCTGGGTGAGATGGGGTATCTTCGCGCCGCCGGCCGGCCGCTTGTGGCGACGGTCGCCCGTCGCTTTTGGGGCCGGCTTTTCCACGCTCAGGAGGGGAAGATGGGAGGGACGCGGCCGTCCCTGGGGGCATCCGCTGATCTCTCGATTTTCTCCGCCGGCTGGCGGATTAGTCCCGGCGCGCGCCGGGGAACCCCCACCTCGTCAACTTGCCCGCCGGCAAGTCCATGCGCTGCTCTCCCCCGTGGGAACCAGACCTCCTTTCGTGAAGCTATACGCCTATTATACCACATCTGGCCGCGACGCATAGCGCCGGCGTCATGGCCGCTTCACATACACCCGCCAGGGGCCAATCTCTTCCCGCTTGAAGTTCGCCTCGACCCAGGCGCGGAGTTCCGTCCGGCCCCGGCCGTCTACATGCCCCAGGATGACCACTTGCGGATCGTACTGTTTCAGGCGCTCCAGCCAGCCGGCATACCCGCCTGGCTCGCGCGCCTCCATGAAGCGTTCGTACACGGACCGCGTAGCCACGAAGCGGGTGGGACTGACGCTCCCGGTGAGGACGTATGCCTGGGGTACGTTCAGCGCCACGATGCGCGGCTGCGGCCCAAAGCGGCTGACCAGTTGCGCCGCAGCCCATTCTTGCCCGGCCAGCCCATCGTCCTTGCGCTGCAGCGCCCGATTGCTCCAGATGGCCCCGCCCACCAGGGCCAGGCAGATGCCCAGCGCGGCGGCCCCGGCGCGCCGGCGGCCCCTATCCCCGCGCTCCATCCAGCGCAACCCCTTGGCGATAGTCAGGGCCGCGCCCAGGGCGATATACGGCAAGAAGATGTAGAAGTCCGGGTAGTTCTGGAAGTC
>CAIQJD010000094.1 GCA_903872005.1 uncultured bacterium
ATCGCGCCGGCCGGCGCCGAGCCGGCGCTGGCGGTGGTCTGGTCACCGCCAGCCGGCGCGCCGGCCGCGCCAGCGCCCGAAGCCGGCCGGCAATTCGCCGGCTATCCGCGCGCCGATGGGACGGTCGGCGTGCGGAACATCCTGCTGGTCATCTCCACCGTCGTCTGCGCCAATACCGTGGCCGAAAAGATCGCCGCGGCCGTGCCCGGCGCGATCTGCTTGACCCATTCGGGCGGCTGCGGACAGCTCGACGTGCAGCGCACCTGGAAGACGCTGCTGGGCCTGGGATGCCACCCCAACGCCGGCGCGGCGCTGACCGTCGGCCTGGGGTGTGAGCTGGTGCAGGCCGAAGAGATGGCCGCAATCATCCGCGCCAGCGGCCGGCCGGCCGAGCATCTGGTGATTCAGGAAGTCGGCGGGGAGACCCGCAGCGTGGCGCTGGGCGTGGCGGCCCTGCGCCGGCTGGAAGCGCAGATCGCCGGCCTGGAGCGCCGCCCCTGCCCGATTTCCAGCCTGATGCTGGCGACCGAATGCGGCGGCAGCGATGGCACATCGGGCCTCATCTCCAATCCGTTGATTGGCCTGATCGCGGATCGGCTGGTGGCGGCCGGCGGGGCCGTCCTGCTGGGCGAGACGACGGAGCTGATGGGCGCGGAGCCGTACCTGTTCCGGCGCGCTGCCAGCCAGCCGGTGGCCCAAGAGATCGCCAGGATCGTGCTCGCCATTGAGAATGAAGCGCGCCGGCTCGGCGTGGACTTGCGCTCCGTGGCCCCCGACCCGGGCAATATCGCCGGCGGCCTGTCGAGCATTGAAGAGAAGTCGCTGGGCTGCATCCACAAGGGCGGCAATACCATCATTCAGAGCGTGGTGGAATATGCCGACCGGCCGGCCGGCCCCGGCCTGCACATCATGGATACGCCGGGCCAGGATGCGGAGAGCGTGACCGGCCTGGCGGCCGGCGGCGCGCAGATCGTCATCTTCTCCACCGGCCTGGGCACGCCCCTGGGCAATCCGCTGGCGCCGGTGATCAAGCTGACGGCCAATCCGCGCACGGCCGTCCGCATGGGTGAGCATATTGACTTCTCGGCCGCGCCGGCGCTGGAAGGGACGGCGACGCTGGATGCGCTGGCCGATGCGTTGTTCGCGTTGTTGGTGCGGACGGCGAATGGGGAAGAGACGCGCGCCGAGCGCCTGGGGCATCGCGAAATGTCCATCTGGCGCTCGGGGATAACGATCTGAGACCCGTTGTGAGACACAAGGAGGGCATGAGAGATGACGTTGTCGAAACGCTGCCTGATAAGTCTGGTATTGGGGATCATCTATCTGGGCGGCGGCGCTATGCCAGTCTCGTTGGCCAAGGGCCCCACTGTGGCATCGGCGCCGTTGCCGAATGTCTGGCACATCGTGTGGGCTAATGACGCCACCATCCCCCATTTGCTTGATCTTAAGCGAATGGGTTTTGATGGTCTCTTCAAGTGTGTGGCCATAACGTTCGATGGGCCTGACGGAGGGCAGTTCGCCGGCGGAGAATGGCGTCTGGTAGAGCGCATCGAAGGGACGTATGACTGGGGCAGCATGCGCTATTGTTTGGATAACGCTCTCGCCGCCAATATGTGGTTCATTCCAGAGATCGTTATCAACGTTCCGCCAGACTGGTTTCTGCAGCGCTACCCGGGCGCGTTGCTGCGAGATAGCCGCGGATTGACGACGCTGGATCGGCACGCGGAAGGCGCACCCTATATGCTCAGCCCATGGTTTATTGATAGTGGATCCGCCGATAGCCATTTACTGCCCTTCATGCAGTCCTTCCTGGATCTGGTAGCCCAATATCCCAATGTGCCAGCGATCATGGTAGGTAATTTCAAGCTCAACGTCTTACCATGGAAGATGGGCCTGGACGGCACGGACAACTTCACCTATTGGCCTATCTGGGACGACTACGCGCGGGCGGACTACGCGCGTCAGTTTGGGGGCGGGGCATCGCCGCCGGCGACCTGGGCCGATTACGCGGCTATGCCGGCTACTCGCCAGACAGTGTTTCGAGGCTGGTTGACCGCCGCCATGGGGCGCAACCTGCGAACCCGTTATCTCCCCTGGGTGGCCGACTTTCCAGGTTGGGTGGTCGTCAATGCTGCCATGTGGAACCAGGACGGGGTGCGCTCTAGCGTCTTCACAACCACGACCCCTGAAATGACGGCAGCCAAACAGGCGGCCATCGCGGCAGCTGGTCTCCCTTGGATTGCAATTGACGACGATAATATGGGCGATTTTGGATTAGCCAGGTACCAACAGCAAGATGTCGTCCTAGCGCATAGCTACGGTTTTCGCATTTTGGGCGAGCGGGTACCCGGCGTATCCACTTGGCCCGACATGTATGCAATGTGGGCTCGCTTTTCGCCGCGAGCGGATGGGTTCATCAACATCGAGACGCCTGATCCTGACTGGATCAGGCGATTTCGAGAACTCTATGGTCCGGCGACAGAACCATTATCCTGGCGTCTGCGTCTGCCGCTGATTACCCGATAGGTCTCACCACTTCTCAAAATGCACCCGCCCGGCCTGGTACTGCGTGCGCGGGGCCGGCGGCTCGGCCGGCTGGCCCAGCGCGATCAGGCACAGCGGGGTGATCTGCGCCGGCAGGCCCACGATCTCGCGCACCGTCTGCTCGCGCTCCGGCGTCGGATGGACGCCCAGCCAGACGCCCCCCAGGCCCATGCCGGCCGCCGCCAACAGGATATTCTCCGTGGCCGCCGACGTGTCCTGCACCCAGTAGCGGTCAGAGACGGCCGGCTCGCCGCAGACGACGATGCACAGCGGGGCCTGATAGAGCATCCTGGTATACGCATGCACTTCGGCCAGGCGGTTCAGCGTGGCGCGCTCGGCGACGACGACGAAATGCCAGGGCTGCCGGTTGTTGGCCGAAGGCGCGGCCATGCCGGCCTGCAGCAGCGTCGTGATCTGTTCGGCGCTGACCGGCTGATCCGTGTAGCGACGCACGCTGCGCCGCGCCAGGATATCGGGAACCGGGATCATCTGCATGGGTTGATTCCTCCGCCAATCCATCCATCTATCTTCCGAATAATCCGCGTTTGTCAGCGTTCGTCCGCGTCCCGTTTCCGAAAAGCGGGCGGGAGTCAGCTACTGCGCCGGCGCGTCCACCCGATAGCGACAGCGCGGCGCGGCCGAGCAGCGCTCGCAGGGGACGCCGCCGGCCGCCACGTCTTTGCCAATCCCCATCACCAGCGTCAGCGATTTCTGCGGCGTCATCAGGTGGTCGCGTGACAGGCGCATGCCCAGCTCGCCGACCGGCAGCAGATCGAAGAAGACCTGTTGGTCAGCCAGCGGCCAATCGCCGTCGCCGGGACTGATGGGCATGGCAGCGCGCAGGCCGGCGCGCGCCGCTTCTTCCTCAATGCGCCGGCAGACCTCGGAGGAGAGCGCATCCACGGCCGCACTCCCCACCCCGTCCAGGGTGGCGGCCAACGCCATCTCGCTGTCCAACAGTTCGCGCACGCGCTCGTCCAGCGCCGGCCCGATGGTGCAGAGGACCAGCGCGACCTGTTCGGCGCGCGCCAGGTTGGCCGTCTGGCCGGCGCTGTGCAGGATCGCCCCGTTACGCAGGATGACCTGTTCGTGGCGCAGTTCGCCCACCTCGAAGAAAGCGTAGGCGACGCGCGGCGCGAACAGGGATTGGCCGACCTCCAGGGCGCGCTGCATGAGCGCCCGCAGGACCGGCCGCACCTGTTCCGGCCGGCGGCCGCCCTGGCCGCGCCAGATTTGCTCTTCCGTCAGGGTCAGGGGGATATCGCGGATGATAGTCATCTCGGCTCCTCCCTGGAATGCGAAGGCTTGCCTTCGCA
>CAIQJD010000095.1 GCA_903872005.1 uncultured bacterium
GGTGCTGGACTACCCCAGCATCACCGACCCGGCCCAGAAGGCGGCCCTGCTCGTCGAGAAGCAGTGGGTCATCTTTTCCACCAACCTGCTCATGTATGTATTCTTTGGCGTCTTTCTGATCGTTCTGACGCTGGCGCTGCACGACCGGCTGAAGACTGGCGCGCCGGCCATCATGCCGGTGGCCGCCGTGATTGGGGTGATCTGGGCCGGCTCGCTGATCGCCAGCGGCATGGTCGCGAATGCCGGGATCGCGCCGGTCGTCGCGCTCTACGCCCAGGACCCGGCCCAGGCTGCGTTGACCTGGCAGAGCATTGGGATCGTGGCAAGCGGGCTGGGCAACGGCAATGGCGAAATCCTGGGCGGTCTCTTGACGCTGCTGGTCAGCCTGGCCGCGCTGCGGGCCGGCGGGTTGCCCAAGGGACTGAACATCCTCGGCCTATGCGTTAGCGCGGCCGGCATCGTCTCCATGATCCCGGGGCTGACTGACACGATGGCCGGCGTTTTCGGCTTGAGCCAAATCGTCTGGTTCGTCTGGTTGGGGATTGTCCTGCTGCGCTCCAAGCCGGGGAAGACCGCGTAGCGCGGGATGCGTGTACGCGACAGGCATAACGGATAAACTGCCCGCCCCTCTGCGGGGCCACGCAAAACGCCGCGACCTTTCCGGAAGCCTGGCGCCTCCGGGAAGGCGATGGACCAAAAAAGGAGAAGAAGATGAAAATCTGCATCATCGGAGCATCTGGAAAGCTCGGTATCTACATGGTACAGCACGCTCTGGATCGGGGCCATGAAGTAGTCGGAGTCTGCCGGGAGCGCAGCGTGAGCAAACTCGACGCGTTCCACGGGCGGATCACGGTCTTGCCGGGCGCGACCAGCGACCGTCGGGTGATTCAGCCGGCCGTCGCCGGCTGCGATGGGGTACTCACGGTGCTGGTCCCCTGGGGGGTTCAGCACTATGCATCGGGAACGGCCCAGGCGGTACTCGACTACGCCCAGCCGGGCGCGCGCCTGATCTTTTCCTGCGGCTGGCACATCACGCGTGACGGTCAGGATGTGTATCCACCGTCCCTGAAGCGCGAAGAGCGGATCGCCCGCTGGCTTGGCCGGCTGACTCGGCTCGTGGATATTGATGACCAGGTGGAAGCCGGCCGGCAGATATTTGCCAGCCCGACCCGTTGGACGGTCGTGCGCGGCAGCGATCTTGAAGAGGGTGAGAGCCAGGGCTTGCCGGTATGGAGCCGGCATGTGGGCGACCCCATCCTCGCGAGCAATCTGACCCGCCGCGTGGACTTCGCCTTGTTCATGGTAGCTGCGCTTGAGAACGATGCGTTAATCCACGAAGCCCCGGCCATTGTCGGATGCCGCACGCCCTCGGCCATCGCGCACA
Organism: uncultured bacterium; assembly: GCA_903872005.1. Next base: position 1,385 of record CAIQJD010000095.1, read on the forward strand.
GCGCCGCCGGCAGCCAAGCCATGCTCGCGAAGGCGTCGGGCGCCATTCGCAGATGACCATCTCCGCCCGGCGTCGCGCCAGCCGGCTGCAATGGTTTCCGCAGCCGGCTGGTGTGGCGCGTCCCGGCAAACTGCGCCGCAACGGGGCCATGCTTGATGCCATGGCTGGCGCACGCAGGTTCGCGGCGTCATCCCTGCCTCCTTTTTGCCGCTTTGTCAGTTTTGGGGTATGTGCTCTATAATTGATCTATGTCTACGCCAATTCTAGCCGCCAAACTCTATATCCCCCCACCCCGGCCCAAGGTTGTCCTCCGTCCACGCCTGATCGAGCGGCTGAACGAGGGCCTGCAGTGCAAGCTGACCCTCATCTCGGCCCCGGCCGGCTTTGGCAAGACCACGCTGGTCAGCGAATGGGTCGCCGGCTGCCGGCGGCCGGTCGCCTGGCTCTCCCTGGACGCCGGGGATAACGACCCCGCACGCTTTCTGACGTATCTCGTCGCTGCTTTGCAGACGATCTCGGCGCGCATTGGGATTGGGGCGTTGGCTGTGCTCCAATCCCCTCAACCGCCGCCCACCGAAGCGATTCTGACAACTCTGCTCAATGAGATCAGCGCCATCTTGCACGACTTCATCCTCGTCCTGGACGACTACCACGTTCTGGACGCCAGGCCGGTGGACGATGCCCTCGCCTTCTTGCTTGAGCATCTGCCGCCAAAAATGCACCTGATCATGGCGACGCGTGAGGATCCCCATCTCCCTCTGGCCCGCTTGCGCGCCCGCGGCCAACTGACCGAGCTGCGCGCCGCCGACCTGCGCTTTACGCCCGCCGAAGCCGCCGATTTTCTCGGCCAGGTGATGGGCCTGAACCTCTCGGTAGAGAATATCGCCGCCCTGGAGACCCGCACCGAAGGTTGGATTGCCGGCCTGCAACTGGCTGCGCTTTCCATGCAGGGCAGCAAGGACGTTGCCGGGTTCATTCGGGAATTCGCCGGAGACCACCGCTACATCGTGGACTATCTGGTCGAAGAGGTTTTGCAGAGTCGGCCCGAACCTATCCGCAGATTCCTGCTCCAGACCGCCATTCTCGACCGGTTGAATGGCGCGCTGTGCGATGCCGTCACTGGCACGGAAGAAGGCCACGCGCGCCTGGAGGCCCTGCAGCGCGGCAACTTCTTCGTCATTCCGCTGGACGACAAGCGCCATTGGTATCGTTATCACCATCTCTTTGCCGATGTGCTGCGTATGCACTTGATGGCGGAACAGCCCGACCAGGTAGCTACCCTGCACCGGCGCGCGAGCGAGTGGTTCGAGCGCCATGGTTCAACAGAGCATGCGATCCGCCACGCGCTGGCCGGCAAGGATTTTGCGCGCGCCGCGGACCTGATCGAGTTGGGCATGCCGGCCCTGAACCGCGGTCGCCAGTTCACCACGTTGCTAGGCTGGCTGAAGGCGCTGCCCGACGAGTTGGTCCGCGTCAGGCCCGTGCTCAGTATTGGCTATGCCATGGTGTCCATATCGTGCGGCGAGTTCGGAAGTGTGGAACCCCGGCTGCGGGACGCCGAACGCTGGTTGGACCCAACCGCCGACATGCAGGCGCGACCGGAATCTCCGCCGGCGGGGATGGTCGTCGTAAACGCAGAGGAATTCCGGCGTATGCCGGGGTTGATCGCCCTCATCCGCGCCGGGCAGGCCCTGGCCCGGGGCGATGGGCCTGAGACCGTGAAATACGCTCGCCGGGTGCTCGATCTCGCGCCTGAGAACGATTACCTGATGCTCGGTGGCGCTGCCTCCCAACTGGGACTCGTTGCATGGGCGAGCGGAGATCTCGACGCCGCCCGCCGGATGGCTGCCGATGGTATGGCGAATGTGCGGCAAGCCGATTACATCTCCGCCGCAATCGGCGGCGCCATCGTCCTGGCGGATATCCAGATTACGCAAGGCTGTCTCCACGCGGCCATGACCACCTATGCGCGGGCCCTGCAGTGGGCGACGGAGCCAGGCGCGCCGGCCTTGCAGGGAGCGGCGGATATGTACGTAGGCATGAGCGCCCTTCACTATGAGCATAACGATCTGCAGACTGCCATGCAGCACTTGCTCACAAGCAAGGCTCTGGGTGAGCTTGCGGGGTTAGCGCAAAACCCGTATCGCTGGCGCGCGGCAATGGCGCGCATTCGGGAGGCCCAGGGCGATCTGGATGGCGCACTCGATCTGCTCCACGAGGCGGAACGTCTGTATGTGAGTACGTTTTCCCCCAATGTGCGTCCTATCTTGGCTTTGAAGACACGTGTATGGATTGCTCAAGGGAA
>CAIQJD010000096.1 GCA_903872005.1 uncultured bacterium
CCCGCCGCATCCTCGACCGGCTGGTCGGCTATCAGATCAGCCCCCTGCTGTGGGAACGCGTGCGTAATCGCACCACCGCCGGCCGCGTCCAATCGGTCGCCGTGCGCTTGATCGTCGAGCGCGAGCGCGAAGTGCTCGCCTTCAATCCGGTGGAATATTGGTCCATTGAGGCGCAACTCGCCAAGCCGGCCGGCAAGAAACTGGAAGCCCGCCAACCGCGCGCGTTCGTCGCCAAGCTGCTGCGCGTCAACGGCCAGGAAGTGAACCTGACCGACCAGCCGGCGACCCAATCCATCGTGGATGATCTGCAACGCTCCACCTATACCGTGGCGCGCATCAAACGCGCCGAGCGCGCCCGCCGGCCGTCGCCCCCCTTCACCACCAGCACCCTGCAACAAGATGGCTCCCGCCGGCTCAGCTTCACCGCCAAGCGCACCATGGCCACCGCCCAGGCGCTCTACGAAGGGATCTCCATCAGCGAGGGCGAAGGCCCCATCGGCCTGATCACCTACATGCGTACCGACTCCCTCAACATCGCGGAGGCGGCCCAGGAAGAGGCCCGCGCTTTCATCGGACGCACCTATGGCGATGCGTATCTGCCCAAGACGCCGCCCAAGTACAAGACCAAAGCGAAGGGCGCGCAAGAAGCCCACGAAGCCATCCGCCCCACATCGGTCAACCGCACGCCGGAAATGTTGGAACACCACCTGACTCGCGATCAGCACCGGCTCTACCAGCTCATCTGGAATCGCTTCGTCGCCAGCCAGATGAACCCGGCCATCATGGACACCATCTCGGTGGACATCAACGCCAGCCCCACGCCGCCGGCCGCGCCCTACCTCTTCCGCGTCAGCGGCTCTTCCGTGCGCTTCCCCGGCTTCCAGGCCGTCTACGAAGAGGCCCAAGACGAAGACGTCGCCCCCGACGACGAAGACGCCGTCATCAACCTCCCGCCGTTGGAAGAGAATGAGCCGCTCGACCTGGTCAAGCTGATGCCAGAACAGCATTTCACTCAGCCGCCGCCGCGCTATACCGAAGCGACGCTGGTACGCACCCTGGAGGAGTATGGGATCGGCCGGCCCAGTACCTACGCGCCCATCATCTCAACCATCCAGGCGCGCGGCTACGTCGAGCGGGTAGATCGCCGGCTCAAGCCGACCCAGCTCGGCATGGTCGTCAATGACCTGCTGGTCAAATACTTCCCCGACATTGTGGATGTCGGCTTCACCGCCTCCATGGAAGAGAACCTGGATCGTGTCGCCTCCGGCGAGATAGAATGGGTCCCCATGCTGCACGACTTCTACGGCCCCTTCGCCCAGGCGCTCAAGCAGGCCGAGGCCACCATGGAGAAGGTGGAACTGGACGAGGGCAGCACCGGCGAAGTCTGCGAGAAATGCGGCGCGCCCATGGTCATCAAATTTGGGCGCTTCGGCAAGTTCGTCGCTTGCAGCAACTACCCGCAATGTCGCAACGCCAAGCCCTATCTGGAGCGCGTCGGCGCGAAATGCCCGCAATGCGGCGGCGAGCTGGTCAAACGCCGCACGCGCAAGGGCCGATCCTTCTACGGCTGCTCCAATTACCCCACCTGCACCTTCAGCACCTGGAAAGAGCCGCTCAAGCTCCCTTGCCCCACCTGTGGCGGCCTCCTCATCGTTGCCAACAAGGACTATGCCAAGTGCTTGCAGTGCGAGAATCAAGTAGAAATGTCGCAGACGGACGTTGAAGAAATGGCGGAGAAAGATAGCGGCGAATGACGCCGCATCCCAGAGGCGCGCGTGGAAGATGAATTCGCCGGCTACTTGAACCGTTACGCCACACACCTGGTGGCCGAGCGCAATGCCTCGCCCTATACGGTGCGGAACTATCGTCGCGAGGTCGGCGAGTTCCTGCACTTCCTGCGCGGCCAGGAAGTGCGCCGGCTGGCCGACGTGGACCGCTCCATCGTGCGCCGCTACATCGCCTGGTTGGACGAAGGGGAGTATGAGCGCTCCAGCATCGCCCGCCGGCTCTCCGAGGTGCGCTCGTTCTTCGATTACCTGCGGCGAGAGGGCCTGGCCGCCGAGAACCCCTTTGCGACGATCTCCGCGCCCAAAGTCCCACGCCGGCTGCCGCACTACCTGGACATCGGCGAGATGGAACGGCTCCTCAATGCGCCAGATCGCTCCACGCCCCTGGGGGTGCGAGACGCGGCCATCCTGGAACTCCTCTATGCCAGCGGCATACGCGTCGGCGAACTGGCGGCCCTCAACATCAGCCACCTGCAATTGGGCAGCGGCCAGGCGCGCGTCTGGGGCAAAGGGGGCAAGGAACGCATCGTCCTGTTGGGCCAGCCGGCAATTGCCGCCCTGCGTCGCTATCTCGACGAGGCGCGACCGAAGCTGTTGACCAGCCGGCGCGGGCCGATCAATCCGGCCCTCTTCCTCAATCACGCCGGCGGCCGGCTGTCGGCGCGGGCGGTGCAGATGATGCTCGAAGAGATGACACGCGCGGCCGGCCTCGAGAAGCGCGTCACCCCGCACGTCCTGCGCCACTCCTTCGCCACCCACCTGTTGGAGGGCGGCGCCAATCTGCGCGTCGTCCAGGAGCTGCTGGGCCACGCCAGCCTATCCGCCACCCAGGTCTACACCCATGTCAGTCAACGCGAAAGCCGGCAAGTCTATCTGCGCGCGCACCCGCGCGCCGAACCGGACGAGATGGCCGCGGATGCTGACGCTCCCATGAAACAGGGCGAACCCTACGACGAGGTGCAAAATGATCCAAGAGCGATTGACTAACCTGCGCGCCAAGATGGTCGAGCTGAACGTGGACGCGTTCATGATCACGCAACCGGAAAATCGGCGCTACTTGAGCGGCTTCACCGGCTCGGCCGGCGCGCTCTTCATTACCCAGACCCGCGCCTGTCTGGCGACCGACTTTCGTTACTTTGAGCAGGCCCACGAGGAAAGTCCGGCGTTCACCTTGTTAGAAGTGCGCCA
>CAIQJD010000097.1 GCA_903872005.1 uncultured bacterium
AACATCTCCAACCCCTATCGTCCCCAATCCGTCGGCGCATATAACACCCCCGGTGACGCCAACGCCGTCGCCCTGCGCCAGAAGATCGCCTGGATCGCCGATGGCGCGCCGGGCCTGTGGGCTATTTCCCTGGCCGAGCCGGCTTCTCCGACCTTCGTGGGGCGGTATAACAGCCCCGGCGAGGCGCTGGACGTGGTGGTCTCCCAGCAGATCGCCTATTTGGCCGACGGACACGCCGGCGGCTTGCAAGTCGTCTCCATCGCCGACCCACGCGAGCCGCATCCGCTGGGATCGCTGACCACGGCCGGCCAGCCGCTGCGTCTGGGGGTGGGCGCCGCCAGCCGGCTCGCCCTGATAGACGGGCCGAGCGCCGGCGTCTTGCTCGTCAATGTGGAGCAGCCACAGGCGCCGGCGGCGCGCGCCCGCATTCCCGCGTCGGGCTACGCCTGGGACGTGGACGTGGCCGGCTCGGTCGCCTGCGTCGCCAACGGCTTCGGCGGCCTGTGGACCGTCTCGGTGGCCGACCCCACCCACCCCAGCGACTTGAGCGCCAGCGGCGAGGCGCCGGCCGGCCAGCTCTTCACCGGCGGCGAGGCGCTGGGCGTCCAGGTCGTCGGGGAGTGGGTCTATCTGGCCGATGGGGAGAGCGGCCTCCGTATCATTCAGGCGCAAGCGCCGGCCGCGCCGCGCCTGGTGGGCACGGCTGACACGCCAGGGCGCGCCGCATCCGTGCGCCTGGCCGGCGCGTTGGCCTACGTGGCCGATGGGGCCGGCGGCCTGCGCGTCATCTCGCTGGCCGAGCCGGCCGCGCCCCACGAGATCGGTTCTTCCCTGGTCCCATCCGACGCCGGCGACCTGGTCCTGATAGGCGACGTGGCCTATGTGGCCGACCGCAACGCCGGCCTGCGCGCCATCAGCGTCGCGGACCCGACGCACCCCACAGCGCGCGGCATCCTGCCGCTGGTCGGGCCGCTCAATGGGTTGGATGTCGCCGGCGCACTCTTGGGCGTGACCCTGGGCAATGGCGGACTGGCATTGATCTCGGCCGGCCCCCCGCCCAACCTGACCCGACGCGGCTCCATCGCCAGCCTGGGCTATGCCTGGGATGTGGAGCTGACCGACGCGACCGACGCCTTGCCGCCGACGGCCTTCCTGGCCGACGGGACGGCCGGCGTGCGCGCCTTCAATATCGCTGAGCCTGACCGACCGACCGAATGGGGCCGGCTGCTCCTGGCCGGCGACGTCAACGCCGTCCGCTATCACGCCGGCCGGCTGTATGCCACCACCAAAGAGGGCGGCCTCTGGATCATCGGGGCTGCCCTGCCTCTGCCGCGCGCCTACCTCCCCCTGATTCGTCGCGGCGTCACGGAATAGACCTGTAGCAAAGATTTTGCTGTTGTGGCCTGTGAAGGCTCTGCCTCCGCAGGCAGAAGGAGAGTCTCGTATGGAGCCAGTGCGTCTTGGCGTCATCGGCGCCGGCGACATGGGCGGCTTTCACGCCCTCAATTTCGCGGCGCTGCCGGCGGCGCAGTTGGTCGCCATCGCCGATCCGAATGCGACGCGTCTGGAAGAGCTGCTGGCCGAAATCCCCGCCACGCCCGTGGCGCGCTACGCCGACTACGGCGAGATGCTGCGCCGCGACGACCTGGAAGCGGTGGTGATCGCCGTGCCGCAATATCTGCATCGCGAGGCGACCCTGGCGGCTTTCGAGGCCGGCCGGGACGTCTACCTGGAGAAGCCGATAGCGCGCACGGTAGCCGAGGCGGACGAGATCATCGCCGCGCACCAGCAGACCGACCGCATCTTGCAGGTGGGGTTGGAATACCGCTATGCCGGCCTCTATCGGGCCATGGCCGAGAAGTGCCGGGCCGGCGAATACGGCCAAACGACCATGATGTGGTGCAAAGAGCTGCGTCAATGCTTCCCGCCGCGCCCCTGGTTCTATGACCAAAGCCTGTCCGGCGGGGCGTTGATGGACAAGTGCGTGCATCATTTCGACCTCTTCAACTGGATGATCGGGGCGCGGCCGCAACGCGTCGTCGCCCTGGGCGGCCAACACGTCATCCGCCAGGGGCAACCCTACCTGGCCGACTGCACCTACTCCTTCTGGGAGCCGGCCGAGATCGCCAACAGCACCATCCTCGACCACGCCTGGGTCAGCGTGGAATACGAGAATGGAGCGCGCGCGAATCTGGGCCTGTGCATGTACCTGCGGCCGCCTTACCCTGGCCTGGAAGTCGGCGCGCTCACCCATCGGGGCTACCAAATCGTGGCCCAGGACGACGCCCGGCTGACGGTGTGGGGCGGGCCGGCCGGCGCGAACGGCGTCGCCCTGCCATTCGAGGAGCCGGCGGCCCCCTGGGTCGGACACATCGGCGCGCAGCGGGCGCGCCAGGAGTTCCTGGAAAGCGTGCGGACGCGCCGGCCGCCGGCGTGCGACGCGACTGTCGGCCGCGATGCCATGGCCGTATGCCAGGCGGCCGAACTTTCGGCGGCCGAGGGCCGCTTCGTAGACATGGAGGAAATGACCTAAACTATCAGCGCCACAGAGAGAGTCGCGTCGAATTTGGAGGCCGATACGGAGTCGGCCCATGCGTCATCTTGCTTCTTGGTCTTCTTGTTTCTTGAAATGGGGGGTAAGCACATGTCCCATACGGGCGCATCCTTCAACCAGCGCCACGCAACGTGGACGCGCGTCATCGCTCTCTTGCCCCACATCGTCCTGGTCAGCGCGCTCTTGGCCGGCGTCTACCTGACCAGCCTCTACAGCTACCTGCTCTTTCACGTGCTGGTAGAGATGTTCTCCATCGTGATCGCCGTCAGCATCTTCATGATCGCCTGGAACGCCCGGGTCTTCCTGGAGAACCACTATCTGCTCTTCCTGGGGATCGCCTATCTGTGCATCGCCTGCATAGACGGCATCCATACTCTCGCCTTCAAGGGAATGAACATCTTCGCCGGCTACGACGCGAACTTGCCAACGCAGCTCTGGATCATCGCGCGCTATCTGCAAAGTATCGCCTTGCTGGCCGCGCCCTGGTTCATCACGCACAAGCTGAAGCCGCGCCTGGCCCTCGTCGGCTGCGCGCTCATCGCCGGCCCACTCGTCTGGTCGGCCTTCGCCGGCCTTTTCCCGGCGTGCTATGTGGAAGGAGTGGGGCTGACGCCGTTCAAGAA
>CAIQJD010000098.1 GCA_903872005.1 uncultured bacterium
AGCCCCATGATGCGCTGCGAGATGGGGACCTTCTTGCCGAAGAAGAGGCCGCGCCGGCGGTTCTCGAAGAGCAGGATCAAGACCAGCATGACGATGACGGAGCCTTGCGACGTCCAGATGGAGACGTCTTGGGCCAGGCCGTCGTACCAGATGTGGGTCTGGATGAGATGCAGCACGATGAAGAAGGCATTGGCGGCCAGCGCGATGACGTTAAGCCGGGTCAGGCCGGCGCTGAAACGCTTGACGCGCGTCTGGCCGTAGTAGAAGAGGCCCCAAATGGTGATCTGGTGCAAGGCGTAGAAGCCCCAGGAGGTGAAGCGGCCCCAGAAGGTGGCGGCCGGCAGCTTCCAGTAGTACCAGCTTGCGCCGGCGTCGGGCAGGTGCGGCACGTTGGCAAGCCGGCCGCTCAGGGCGTAGATCAGCGCCGTGAAGGCCAGACTGAAGAGGATGCCGCCCCACAGGGCCAGGACATCGCTGCGGGGCCGGCCGGCGGCCGGCGTGGTCTGAACGTTCGCAGTCATAGGTTGATACCCTCCAAGAAATTGATTCCTACCTGATTTTCGGCAATGGGACGCGACGAACGCTGGCAAACGCGGATTCTTGGACTATTCTGCTCCTCGTCCGCGTCCAATCCAAAAACAGGCAATTTTAGCATAATCGCGCGCGGCCGGCGCGTCTGGAAGCTCCCTTCCACTGGCGGGTAGTGTATCTATTGGGTTGCGAATCGCCTGCGTCGCCGTGTTCTGTAGCATCGCCCCTTGTGGGCGTCCGAGGTTTTCGGACGGGCACAAGGCCCGCCGCTACGATTCACCCCCCGATGTGAAACATACCTGCCCGCTATCTACTTCACCCCTTCTTCACCAGCGGCAGATGCGCCGGCCAGCGCGTGCGCCGCACATCTACCGCCGGCGCGGCCGCATCGTTGTCATACTGGCGGGTGTCTATCGCCCCGGCCGGTTCCGCGTGGGCGCCGTTTTCCAGCGTCCCGGCATAGTTCGGCGCGACCCGCACGCCGATATCCAGGCTGCGCGCGCCGCGCGCCGGCAGATTACTCACCGCGCACCGGACGCCCGCGTCCTGGCGCTCGCAGCCGGCCGGCAGGCGCGTCTCGGCCACCGCATACGCCGGCTGCCACGTATCGGAGATGACGGCGCTCACGACGCGGTTCTCGTAGTTGGTGATGGTCAGGGTATAGGTCAGCCACGCGCCGGCGTCCACGGTCGTCGCGCCGGCGCTCTTCCGCACGCCGATGTCGGCCACCGGGCAGCGCGCCGGGTCGGGGATCAACTGCACCATGAACCAGTTGGTTGTTTGCAGGCTCGGCGTCGTCACGTGCGTCGCCGAGATGTGTACCGTGTCCAGTTGATGCGCGCAGGTGGGCAGGCCGGTCGCCCGCACCCGCAAATTGGTCGGCCCAAAGACGAAGGAAGCCGGCGGCAGCGTGATCTGGGTGACGGGCTGATTCGCCGCATCGCGCCACGCATACGCGAAGCCCAGCTCCGACTCGATGGCCTCCAGCCGGTACGTCTCTGCGCTGGTACTCGTGTGTTCCAGGCGCACGGGGATTTCGACGGTCGTCGTCATCGTCGTCGTGATGCCCGGCCCGCCCCATAGGCCGAAGGCCACGCTGGTCAGCCGGCCCGGCAACATGCGGCCCGATTGATCCACCAATGCGATGGTAGACGGCTTCGGCTCAATGCAGGTCAGGCCGGCATCATTGCTCACGACCTGCACGCCGGCGCCGGCCTGCAGCGCCAGCCGCTCCGACACCGAGAGGCTGCGCGTTGTGCAGGCGGTCAACTGCATATTGCAGCCATTACACCCCGACGCGCCGGCGAAGTCCAGCGCGTAGTGCAATTGTCCGTAGCCGCTGGTGATCGTCACGGTGCGCGTGGGGATGCTGTTCATCCAGTCGTAGTTCGCCGGCTTGAGCGCCTGCCAGGCGTGGCCGGCCGGCGGCGGGAAGAGTTCGGTCAGGCCGGCGGCCGTCTCGGCGTCGGGGATCAACGGGGCCGAGATGCTGAAAGACCCCCACGCGGAGAAGCCGACCTGGTGCTCGTTGCCGTGCAGCTTGCCTGGCTCTGTCGCGCCCGGCGCGGTGGGCAAGAGCAGCCCAATGGCCCAGGGCGCGGCGGCCAGGGAGCGCAAGGTTTGCAGGTCTTTGGTCGTCGCGAGCGCGTCGGAGATGCTGAAGTCGTGGTAGCGCTCGATCACGCCGGCCGCGCTTTCCGCAGCGACATCGCGCGATGTCACGGACACGGCGGTGCTGTTGTGATCCGAGCCGCCCAGGCAGCCGCACAGGCAGCCCCAACAGCCGGATGTGAAGAAGATGCCCAATGCGATACAGACCAGGATCACGATTTGCCACACTGCCCGCCGATCAAGACCCTTCATAGGACTCCTCCTTCTTGTATTCGTCGCGCCCTGTGCGCCTCAACGATGAGGCGTCTGTCGCGCCTACCTTTTCAGCAAATCCCGCAATGCGCTCTCCGCATCCGGAAACTGGAACCGGTACCCCAGCTCCAGCAGCCGGCGCGGCACGCCGCGCTGGCCCAACAGCAAGACATCCGCCACCTCGCCCAGCGCCAGGCGCAGCGCGAAGGCCGGCGCCGGCATCCAGACCGGCCGGCGCAGCACCCGTCCCAGGGTGCGCTCCAGCTCCATGTTTGTCAGGGATCCGGGCGCACACAGGTTGAAGACCCCACGCGCCGCCGGCGTCTCGATCAGGAAGCGCAGCGCCCCCACTTCGTCGGCGACATGCGTCCACGAGAAGTACTGCCGGCCGTTTCCCAGCGGCCCGCCGATGAAGAAGTGGTTCGGCAGCGTCAGCATCCGCAGCACATAACTGGTGGGGCTGAGCACTACGCCCTGGCGCACGATGACGCGGCGCACGCGCAGCCCTTCAACCGGTTTGGTCGTCGGCTCCCACTGCGCGGCGGCCAACAGCGCCGCCCAATCGTTGCCGGCCGGCGCGTTCTCGTCCAGCTCGCGGTCGCCGCCATCGCCATATACGCCGATGCCCGATGCCTGGATGACCACGCCGGGCTTCTCTTTCGCCAACGCCACCGCTTCGACGACCGCCTGGCCGGCGTTGACCCGGCTCTCAATGATGCGCCGCTTGCGCTCCGGCGTCCAGCGCCCCTCGCCGATGGATTCGCCGGCCAGGTTGACGATGGCCGTCGCACCCTCGGCCCAATGCCCCCAGCCGGCCGCGCTGCGCGCGTCCCAGGCCACGGCGCGCACCCCGGCCGGCAGCGCGCCGGCGGCTTCCGGCCGGCGGCTGAGCAGGATGACCTCGTAGCCGGCCGGCGCCAGCGCGGCCGCCAGCGCCCGACCGATCAAGCCCGTCCCGCCGGTGATGAGGATGCGTTTGTTCGTTCCTTCCATAGCTTTTCACCGCCTTATCTCAACCATTTCCACAAGCTCTATTTTACTCCAAATCGCCTACGTTGCAAGCCGCAATTTCCGCCGGCCGGCGCCGCGTCCCCGCATCTCGCATCTTGATCGCCGGCCGTAGCATCGGCCCTCGTGGCCGTCCGAATCCCCAAACGCCCACAAGGGGCGATGCACCCCGGCCTATCGCCGCATCCCCCTTTCGCGTCTTTCGCGCCCCTTTCGCGCCCTTCGTGCTCCAAACTCCCCCTCTGCGGTTCATTCCCCCTGTCAATCCCCCAACGTGTCATACATTGTCTTACGCGCCCCCGCCAAATTCCCAAAAAACTTGACTTTTCTTGACTTTCTTTGACTTTCCCCGCCGGCCGGGCGTATAATACCCTTGCTCGCCATTTCGTGCTTACGGAGGCGCACCATGCTCGTCTTTGACATCAACACCGCGTTCGGTCGCCGCACCGAATATGCCTACGACCTGTCCCTCTCCGCCCTCCTTTCTGACCTGGATCGCCATGCCGTCGCCGGCGCGCTGACCTACTCGCTGCGCGGCGTCCACTATCAGGCTGACGCCGGCAACGCCGAGACCTTTGCCGCCGCCTCCGCCCATCCGCACCTCATCCCCGCCGCCACGCTGGACCTGCGCGAGGTCTTCGGCTGGGAAGCGGAAGTGGCCGGCGCGCTGCGGCGCGGGGCGCGCTCCTTCGCCTTCTTCCCCGAGCTGCAAGCCTGGTCGCCTTCGGGCGTCTACTTCCGTAAGGTTCTGGATCGTCTGGCCGGCAGCGGCGTCTGCCTGATCTTCTGCGCCGGCGCTCTATCCGGGGCCAGCGGTCGCCTGGACGAGATCGCGGCCGTCAGCGCCGGCCGCGGCCTGCCAGTCATCTTCACCGACATCAACTACACCAACATGGCCGAAGCCATCAGCGTGGCGCAAGCCTACCCGCACATCTACTGCGAGACCAACTGGCTCGCCAGCATAGACGGCGTCGAAGTGATGGCCGAGGCTATCGGCGTCGGCCGGCTCCTCTACGGCTCCGGCGCGCCGCTGCGCCCGATGCAGAAAGCCCTCAATGAAGTCCTGGAGTCGCGCCTTTCGGACGCGGACAAGGCCGACATCCTGGGCGGCAACGCCCTGCGCCTGTTGGGCGTCGCGCCGGCCGCGTTCGCCGGCCGGCCCGCACTGACCGACCGAGAGCCGCGCCGCTTCGCCGAAGAGATCTTCGACGTCCACTCGCACTTCGGCCACTGGCGTTTGCCCATCCACAACGAGCGCAACAACCCGACGCGCATGCTGGCGCGCATGCGCCGCGCCGGCGTCACGACGAGCATCGTCTCGCACTACGAGGGGATGCGCTATGACATGGAAGCCGGCAACCGCCTGGTCGCCGAAGGGATCGCCGGCCACCCGGAGCTGCTCGGCTACGTAGAGCTGAACCCGCACCAGTTGGAGGCATCCTGCGCCGAGATGGACAAGTACTACCAGCTCCCCAACTTCGCCGGCGCGGAAGTCGAGCTGATCCACACCGTCCAGCCCACCGGCAGCGCAGAGGTGCGCGCCCTGGTCGCGGAGATCGCGAAGCGCGGCAAGCCGGTGCTCTTTGAGCCGATCGGCGCGTATGATGCGCCGGCCGAGCGCGAGCTGGCCCGCCAGAACCCCGGCCTGACCATCATTCACGCCCACGGGTTCGACATCAACTGGGCGCGCGTCGTCGCCGACACGCCCAATATCTGCGTTGAGTTCAACCGCAGCGCCCCGTGCCATCACGACATCAAGGATTGTCTGCGCCTGTTGGGGCCAGAGCGGCTCCTCTTCGGCAGCGACCAGACCTTGCTCAGCCTGAGCGCGTCGGTGGGGCTGTACCTCGACGCCGGCCTGGGGCCGGCCGAACGCCGGCTCATCCTGAGCGAGAACGCCAAGCGCATCTTCGGCCGGCGCTGAAGCCGGCGCCCCAGAGATTGCACCGCAGAGGTCGCAGAGCGCAGGGGGAATTATAGGGCGTCTCTGCGAACGATCTATCTCTGAAACTCTGCGCTCTCCGCGCCTCTGCGGTGAATGATCCTGGAACCCTGCAACTACCCCGATTCGCGATGTCAGTTAGTTGACATCCGCCCCCGTCGGTGTTATAGTAATCCTTCGCGTTCCCTGCGTGAGCACTGGGCGCGACGCACCATCTCGACCGAAAAGAGGCCCTTGCAGTACCCATGTTTGTTGAACGAACTGACCTGCGTAACGTGGCGATCATCGCCCACGTGGATCATGGCAAGACGACGCTGGTGGATGGCCTGCTCAAACAGGCGCACGTCTTCCGCAGCAACCAACAGGTGGCCGAGCGCGTGATGGATTCCAACGACCTGGAACGGGAGCGCGGCATCACTATCCTGGCGAAGAACACCGCCATCAGCATCTACGACGCTGTGACCGACCAGCAGGTCAAGATCAATATCGTGGACACCCCCGGCCATGCCGATTTTGGCGGCGAGGTAGAGCGCGTCCTCAACATGGTAGATGGCGTGCTGCTGTTGGTGGACGCCGCCGAAGGCCCCATGCCGCAAACGCGCTTTGTGCTCAAGAAGGCCCTCGAAATGGGGCGCGGCGCGATTGTGGTGATCAACAAGATGGATCGCAAGGACGCCGAGCCGGATCGCGTGCTCAATGAGACTTTCGACCTGTTCATTGACCTGGGCGCGACCGAGTCGCAGGCTGATTTCAAGGTAGTCTATGCGACGGCGACCGCCGGCCATGCGGGGACGACCACCGACCTGGAGCCGGACCTCAAGCCGCTCTTCGACGCCATCTTGCGCGATATCCCTTGCCCGTGCGTAGACCTCGACGCGCCGCTGCAAATCCTCGTGACGGCCCTGGATCATGATAGCTATCGCGGCCTGACGGCCATTGGGCGGGTCTTCGCCGGCCGGGTCACGGCCGGCCAGCCCATCGCCCGGCTCACGCTAGACGGCCGGCAGCTTGCAGAGAGCGCCCGCTACCTGTACGTGCACGAGGGGCTGAAGCGTGTGGAGACGCCGGTCGCCGAAGCCGGCGAGATCGTAGCCATTGCCGGCCTGGAAGAAGTCGCCATCGTGGAAACCCTGGCCGACCCGGCGCGCCCCATCGCGCTGCCGGCCATCAAAGTGGACGAGCCGACCGTGCGTATGAACATGTGGGTGAATACGTCGCCCTTCGCCAATCGGGAGGGACGCTGGGGCACGTCGAGCCGGCTGCGCGAGCGCCTGCGCGACGAACTGCGCCACAACGTCTCCCTGCGTATGGAAGAGACCGAGCAGGGCGACGCCTTCGTCCTTTCGGGGCGCGGCGAGCTACATCTGGCGATCCTGATCGAGACCATGCGTCGCGAGGGCTACGAGTTTCAGGTTTCCGGCCCCAAAGTGATCCTGCAGGAAGATGCCGACGGCCAAATCCTGGAGCCTTATGAAGAGCTGCAGGTGCGGACATCGCCAGATACCGTAGGGATCGTGGTAGAGATGCTCGGCAAGCGCCGCGGCAAGATGCTCAACATGGCCGACACATCCGACGGCAGCACCCTGATCATCTACGAGGCGCCTACGCGCGGCTTGCTCGGCTTCCGCTACCAGTTCCTGACCGCCACGCGTGGCATGGGCATCATGAACACCCTTTTCTCTCACTATGGGCCCTGGGCCGGCCCCATCGGCCTGCGTACGCGCGGCTCGTTGGTCGTCTGGGAGACCGGCGTCACGACTACCTACGGCTTGAAGAACGCCGAGGAACGCGGCAGCCTCTTCCTGGGGCCGGGAGTCGAGGTCTACGAGGGCATGGTCGTCGGCGAGCACCAACGTTCCAATGATCTGGACGTCAATGTCTGCAAGGCCAAGCATCTCACCAACATGCGTAGCTCGAATCAGGATATCGAGATTCGGCTCACACCGTACATTGAGATGAGCCTGGACAAGTGCATCGAATACCTGAACGATGACGAATTGCTGGAAGTGACCCCGACGAGTTTGCGTATTCGCAAGCGCGTTCTGGACCGGCGCGACCGCGGCCGGCAGGCCGGCCACGCCAAGAAGGCGCTCGCCTGATCCTCGTTGCCCGCTTTTGCGCCGCGGCGCCGGCCAGAGTGATTTCCAAGTCACCCAGTTTCCCCACCGCAGAGGTCGCTGAGTTTCGGGAGAGGTCAGGTATCACCCGTCTCTGCGGTTCAATCGTCTCATCACGTATCGTCAACGCGCGACCTTGAAATGGCCCGGGCGCCGGCGTCCTTCATTGACAAATATCCGTTCTCACGTTATAATTACGTCCTATGCTCCTGTCTCTAATACTCGCGGCTCTATGACCTGCCGGCAGCGCAGTCCATTCGGGGCTATTCATCTCTCATTCGGAACGCATCTAAAACCCTATCATTGCGTCTAAGTTCTGGAGAGGCGGAGACACACGAATGAATAGCAGTAGCCATGGCGATGGCGCTTTCTCGCAACTCTTGCAACAAGCTACACAGCAAGGTTACATCACTCACGAACAAATCCTGGCCGCGTGTCCCACTCCTGAACAGGACGTGCAGGAGCTAGAGTTATTCTTCGCCAAGCTGGATGTCTTGCGTATCCCGGTATATGGCGAGGAGATGGAGCGCAACGAGGCTGCCGACGAGATCACCAGCCGCTCGGAGTTGCGTCACGAAGTGGCCGAAAACGCTCAGTTCATCATTGAGGCCACCGCTCTTGCCGGCGAAGACGAGATGCTGGCCGAAAGCGACGACCCCATCATCACCGATACGATCACGCTCTACTTTCGCGAGATGAGCCAGTATCGGCTGCTCACCGGGGACGAAGAGAAACGTCTGGCGAAATCGGTCTATGAAGCGCGCCTGGCCGCGCAACGCCTGGAAAGCGCCGGCTGCGGCCTGCGCCAGGAAGAGCGCTGTGAGATCGCCGGCATCCTCGCCTGTGGGCGCAAAGCGCGCGATGAATTGGTGCAGGCCAATACCCGGTTGGTGGTCAGCGTCGCCAAGCGTTACGCCGGCAAGGGCGTCCCCTTCTCCGACCTGATTCAAGAGGGGAATCTGGGCCTGATGCGGGCCATCACCAAGTTTGACTATCGGCGTGGCTACAAGTTTTCGACCTATGCTACCTGGTGGATTCGGCAGGCCATCACCCGCGCCCTGGCCGATCAGGGGCGCACCATTCGGCTGCCGGTGCACATGGGCGACCGGCTACGTAAACTCTTCCGCACGGCGCGCGATCTGGAGCAGGAATTGGGCCGGCCGGCGACCGTCGAAGAGATCGCCAACAAGATGGAAACATCGGCGTATCGGGTGGAATGGATGCTCCGCATCTCGACGGATATCCTCTCGCTGCAAAAGCCGGTGGGCGAAGATGAAGACAGCGAGTTGGGGCACTTTATCGAGGACACCGACGCCTTGCCGCCCAGCGACGCGGCCAATCACCAGTTGTTGCGCGAAAAGTTGGAGCAACTGCTGGACACTTTGACGCCGCGCCAGGCGCGCATCCTGCGCTTGCGGTTTGGCCTTGCCGATGGTCACGTGTATACTCTGGAGGAAGTGGGGCATAAATTCGGGGTGACCCGCGAACGCGTGCGCCAGATTGAAGCGCAGGCGCTGGGTCGCTTGCGCCATCCACGCCGCAGCCGGCAACTGAAGGGATTCCTGTGATCTCTCCCATGCTAGCGTTCGATAGAATACCATTATGAGCGCCGACGTATTGGACCTCGTAGACGAGGGCGCCGAAGACCAGGCGAACGGGTCGGATATCTCCCGACCGGAAGATGAGCTAGAGGCGGAGATCACTTCGCCCGAAAGCCCAGATCCAATCCGTCTCTATCTGCGCGACATGAGCCGCACGCCCCTCCTGTCTCAAGAAGAAGAGGAGAGTCTGGCGCGGCGCATGGACCTGGGCGTGCAGGCGCAGGAACGTCTCCAGGCCGGCGACGACTCGCTCACCCCCGACGAGCGCGACCAGTTGCGGGTGCAGACGCGCGACGGCGAAATCGCGCGCGACCACCTGATCCGCGCGAACACGCGCCTGGTCATCCAGATCGCCAAGCGCTACCGGGGGTGGGGCATCGCGTTCAGCGACCTGATCCAGGAGGGCAACCTGGGCCTGATGCGCGCGACCGACAAATTCGACTACCGGCGGGGCAACC
>CAIQJD010000099.1 GCA_903872005.1 uncultured bacterium
GATGGCGTAGGCGCCCGGCGCGGCGCCGGCCGTATCCCATTGCAGCGGGAACGATGTCCAGCCTTCGACGCCGACCAGGGTACGCACCAATAGCCCTTGCGCTTCGCCGGCCGGGCCTTCCGCCTGCACGCTGGCGCTGATGACGATGTCGCGCGCCTGGCCCGGGTTGTAGACCCACAGGAGCGCCGGCGTCTCCATGCCCTGGCCGTAGCCCAGCGGCCCCTGCTCCATGACCCAGACCTGCACGTCCGAAGCCGAGTAGCGCACATCGAAGCTGTGCTGCTTGTAGAAACGCGCCTCCGCGGTCTGCGAGTTGTAGAAGAACGGGTAGATGACGATACGCAACGTAGATGTCCCATCGGCGTGCTGCTCGACATCCCAGCGGAAGGGCAGTTCCGGCCACCAGCCGGCGGAGCCGCTGTAGCTTGCCAGGATCGCCGGCGCGTCGGAGGCTTCGACCCCGCTGAAGAGGTGCAGGCCGGCGGCGCTGGTCGGCGCAGAGCGGGAGAGCAGCGTCACTTCCTGAACGCGCACGCCGGCCGGCAGCAGTTGCTCCACCACGTAGTTGGGCACGGCCGGCTGATACGGCTCGTGCAGCGCCCCGCCGCCGGGGATGCTGATGTGGTCGTAGCCGTCAATTTGCGTGACCACGTAGTCCGGGACGGTGACTTGAATCGGGGAGAGCGCCGCAGCCGCCGGCGCGACGGCCTGCTCGCCGGCGGCCAGGCTGGTCCCGCCCATCTTGGGGTCGCCGTACATCTGGTATTCGACGGACCAGTAGTCGTCGTACGCGCCTTCGATGTCGCGTTTCAAGGCGCGGAAGACCTGCCCCAGCGTGGATGTATGCCCCACCCAGCGGTCTATGAACTTGTAGCAGTTGCGGTTATTGGTGATGCGCGGCGAAGTCTCCGTCGCGCCGATATAGACCGGCGCGCCGTTCTGCGTGAAGCTCTCGGCGATGGTATTGTCATCGCTGTCTTCGTAGTTGCCGGCCGAGCAGCAGCAGGCGAACGCGAAGGGGTAAGCGTCGCCGAAGTCCAGCGGGAAGCTGCCGTTGCCCACCACATCGGACCAGCTATCGCTGTTGCAATGGTCGCGATAGTAGAGGACGTTGCGGTTCGGCACGGTGTTCGAGAACCAGACATGGGTGTCAATGCCGTCGTCAATCAGGTAGCGCACTTTGGCATAGTCCACGTCGGGGAATTCGTCATCCAGCCGGGCGGCCACATCTTCGACGCTCGTGTGGAAGTAGCTCCAGCCATCGCCCTGGCCGGCTACCGCCAGCGCGCTCTCGCGGCGGAAGCCCGGCCCGGCGACGCCGGCTTTCACCGCCAGGCTGGTGCGGATATTGGCTTCCATCGCCTGCGGATTGTTGCCGATGATGCGGCTGACGATCAGCTCCGGGTTCACCCACGAGCCGGAGGTATTGGCATACCACATATCGGTGCGCCGGATGTTGTCATAGCCGGACACGTCGAAATCCGGGTCGTAAGAAGTCACCACTTCGTCTTCGCCCACCAGCACCAGGTAGCCATTGTCCAGATAGTCGCCGGCGACGCCGTTGCTGCCGCGCATCGGCTCGCCCCAGGCTCGGATCAGGTCGCGCACGCCGGCCGCGCCGGGGCAAGGCGACTGAATGAAAGCGAGCACGCCCAGCCGGTAGCGCGCCAGCTCGGCCATGGCCGACAACAGTGAGAAGGCGTCGCCGTCGCCGTACAGGGCTTGCAGCGCGCCCGGCCGCGTCACCAGGAGGTAGTCCGCGGCTGCCTGCGCCGAGGCGACCGCCGCGCGGATGCGCGCACCGTCGGCCGTGCGCGGCGACGGCCGGTCCATCTCCTCGTCGAAGAAGCCCCAGGCGTCCTCCAGTTCGACCGGCTCGGCGCCGAAGGCATGGGCAATGGAATCGTCGGGGAGCATGACCGGCGCGGCCAGGTAGTGGATGTCCACCGAATGTCCCGGTTGCAGCCGGAAGTAGGCGCCGGCCATGCTGGAAATATCGAAGTTCAGGACGAGGGTCTTCGTGTCGTCGTCATAGGACGCGATTGCGCCTTCGTAGTAAGAACTCGTCATGTCATAGGGCACGAAGCCGGTCATATTCTCTTCGAACCGCTGCAAGTCCACGTCCATTTCGCCGGTGTTGGTCACGACGATGTCCACGTCGAAGTAGTTGTCCCGGCGCGTCACCGTGCGCTCCAGATCGAGCATATAGTCGCCGTGCAGCAGCTCGACCCGCGCGCTGCGCCGCGCTTCTCCGCCGGCGCGCCCCACGACGCGCGCCTCCACGGTATGCGCGCCGAAGGGGAGCCAGGAGATGTCCCAGGTGAATTCGTAGTCATAGTCGTGCCCATCCGCCGGCAGCAACGTCTCCTGGAGCGCGCCATCCAGATAGAAGCTGACGTGATCTACCGCATGGCGGTTCTCATCGCAGGTGCGGATGGGGACGGCCGACCCCGGGCCGGGGTCCATCCAGCGCGTGGCGCAGTGCCA
>CAIQJD010000100.1 GCA_903872005.1 uncultured bacterium
GCCGGCGGCCGCGGCCGCGCCCAGCGGCGCGCCGCCGGAGGCAGCGGTGCGCGCGGCCAACACGGAGGGCGCCCCCGGCCCGTGATCAATGCTCGCCGTCATGATCGCATCCATCAGCTTCGCCGTTGAGGGCGTTGGCAGCTCGCCGGCGAAGAGGAGATACAACACCGACGGGAAGGGGACGACGCCGATCATCTGTTCCAGATCGTAGCCGCGAATTTGAATCCCGGCCTCGGTCGTATAGGATAGCTTCGTGTCCCAGTGGAGATCCCCCACGCGCGCCTCCAGATAGCGGGTTTTGTGCGCCGCCGGCTGCCCGATCTCCCTTGCGACCGGGCAGCCGGGGATGGACTCAGGCGGAAAAGATCACGTCTTGGGCAGCTCGCCGGGCGGGGTATATATCCAGATCAGCCATAGCGGCTCGTCGCCGTTGTTGACGTGCTGGTGATACACCCCCTCTGGAATGAACATCCAGTCGCCTTCTTTGAATGGCGCGCGCTCGCCATTGTCGAGCAGCTCGCCGCCGCCGCGGACGATGATGTCAATTTCTTCGGAGCCGGGATGGTTGTGCAGCGAGGATGATTCGCCCGGCTCGAAGACGGTCAGGCCGGCCGCAAAGTACTTCGAGTTCACCATCTCGGCGTCTACCGTGCGAAATGCTTTGCGTCGGAAGCCCGGCTCATCCAGGCCGATCCAGATTTGCTTGCCGTCTTTGAACGGGGTCAGAATTTTGATGGCTCCCACGATCTTCCTCCTTGGACTTCGATGTCGTTGGGTCTATGCACTCACGCGCCGCGGCGTGTGGCGCGGCTGCTCGGCTCAAGCGCCTTTGCGATAGATGTCGTTGATATTCCAGTAGCCTGGCGTTGGCGTCGGCGTGTTTTCCATCGGGACATGAATCACGCTGGGCAGGCCCGAGGCGAGGGCCTGGTGCAGGGCCGGCCCCAGCTCGCTCGCCGCGCCTATGCGCACGCCCTGCGCGCCGCAGGCGCGCGCCACGCCGGCGTAGTCCACCCGATAGGGCTGGCCTTCGGACTCAAAGAGGCAACCGAAGCTCCATCCGTAGTGGTTCTTCTCCAGGCCGGCGATGGTGCCGAAGCCGGCGTTGTCCATGACGACCCAGACGGCCGGGATTTTCGCTTCCATCGCCGTCGCGATGACGGACATATTGCTGCTGAAAGCGCCGTCGCCGACCAGCGCCAGCGCCGCTCGCTCTGGATGCGCGACCTTGACGCCCAGGACGGCGGCCGGCCCAAAGCCCATCGTCGCCAGGCCGCTCGGCGTGATGAAGGCGCCGGGGAGCGTGAAGGGGAATTGTTGCGCCACCCCGTTCTTGTTCCAGCCCACGTCGGTCACCAGGAAGCCATCTGCGGGCAAGGCGGCGCGCACTTCTCCGAGGATGCGCTCCGGGTAGAGCGGATAGTGATCCGAGGCATAGCGCTCGGCCCAGTTCGCCGCGAAGGCTTTGCGGCCGGCGGCAATGCGCCCGCGCAGGTCGCCGCGATCTTCATGCTGGCAGGACCGGCCGGCCTGACCGATCTGCGCCAGAGCGTTCCTGGCGTCTGCCACGACGCCCAATTCCGTCGGGTAGTTGCGGCCAATTTCCGCCGGGTCAATGTCAATGTGGATCAGGCGAGTCGGGGGGATGGCGAAGGTGTAGCGGGGATCCCAGGAACTCGAATTCGCTTCGGCGAGACGCGTCCCGACCGCGAGGATCAGGTCTGCTTCGCGGCAATAGTCGTTGGCGATTGGCGTGCCCCAGAAGCCGGTCATGCCGAGCAAGAGGGGGTGGTCATCGCGCACGGCGCCCTTGCCCATCAAGGTGTGCGCGATCGGTATCTCCAGGGCTTCGGCCAGGGCCAGCAGCTCGGCCGAAGCGCGCGCGGCGACCACGCCGCCGCCGGCATAGAGGAGCGGGCGGCGCGCCTCGGCCAGGGCGCGCGCGACGCGCTGCGCGGTGGCCGTGTCTATGGCCGGCCGCGTCACCGGCGCCGGCGTCTTGTCGAACGCCCCGGCCGGCAGCTCGGCCGAGAAGATATCCATGGGCACATCCACCAGCACCGGGCCGGGGCGTCCCGTCTGCGCGAGATGGAAGGCGCGCTCGACGACGCGCGGCAGGTCCTGAACCCGATCTACGCGGTAGATACGCTTGCAGAAGGGGCGATAGATTTCGTACTGGTCGCCGTCCAGGTGGATGTTCACTTCCTGGTGCGGGTGACGCCCAAAGAAGTATGAGGGCACATCGCCGGCGATGACCACCATCGGGATCGAGTCGAGCGCGGCGTTCGCCACGCCGGTGGTCGCGTTGGTCAGCCCGGGGCCGAGGTGCGTCAGCAACACGCCGACCTTGCCGGAGGCGCGCGCATAGCCATCGGCCGCGTGCGCGGCCACCTGCTCGTGGCGGGTCGTGATGTA
>CAIQJD010000101.1 GCA_903872005.1 uncultured bacterium
CATGCCGGCGGCCTTGCCGCCGATCTTGCCGCGCCCGATGCGCCGGCGGCGAATCTCTTTCAGGTCGGCAATGCTGAAATACTCTTTCGCCAGGGAGACGAAGCCCAACTGATCGCTGATCATCGCCTTGATCAGCACCACGATGATCTCTTTCAGGTGATGCTGGACGCGGTTGCGCTCGACCGGCGGGTAGGCTTCGTACTGCTCGGCCTGGGCGAAGAGCATATCCCAGGGGGCCAGCTCCGGGTTGAAGGAGAGGATCACATCCTGCGCCGGCACCCGATCCGAAAGCACCTCTTGCACGATATGCTCGAAGTGCTCGTGGGGCAGGTTATAGGCGAAGTAGAAGTCAATCAGCGTGTCGCGCGTGCGGCTGAGCCGGCGCTCCCACACATCATGCGGCTCCTCGACAATCGGCTCCAGCAGGCCCTCGCGGCGCTGGGAGAGGACGGCCTTCTCGCGCGCTTCCTGATCGAAGGCTTCGCGGGTCACGATGCCACGCGCGAATAGCTCTTGCAGCATGCGCTGGCGGATGCGGCCGGCCAGGATCGGATACTGCGAAAGCTCCAGATAAATACGCAGGACTTTGGGCAGACGCTCGGTATCGGCAGACATGGCAGTTGCTCCTCGCCGGCGAGATCGGCGCCCCAAGTCTAGCGCAATTCGCCCATTTCCGCAAGGCGTCTGGACTCTGGACTCTGGACTGCGAAGGCTTGCCTTCGCCCCCCCCGCCGGCGCAGGCAAGCCTTCGCAATCCAAAACCCCAAACCAGCGCGATGGCCGGTTCGACAATTGGGCCTGAATGTTGTAAAATGCCCGCGCGCCGGCGAATGTCTGCGCGATTCATCCCAGGAGCAGGTCGCTTGACAGAGGAAACGCCCACTACCCGTCCGCCCAAGACGCCGCCGGCCGGCAAGAAGGGCCGCGCCGGATTGCTCATCATCCTCGTCGCCGCGCTGGTCGTAGCGGCGCTGGCCTATGCCCTGATCAGCGCCAACCAGCCGGCCGCCAAAGTCGGACAGCCGGCGCCGGCCTTCAGCATCACCACTCGCGAAGGCATCAAGGTAGACAGCCAGATCCTGGCGAACAACGTCGTCGTGGTGAACTTCTTCGCCAGTTGGTGCAAGCCGTGTCAGGAAGAAGCCGCCGGCCTGGAGGCCGTCTGGAAAGAGTACCGCGCCCGCAAAGTCTTCTTCCTCGGCGTCACCTATGAAGATACAAATGAAGAAGTGACCAAATTCCTCAAGACATACGGCGTCAGCTATCTGATCGCCAACGACGACGGGACGCTGAGCGATCAGTTCGGCGTCACCGGCGTCCCCGAAACCTACATCATCAGCAGCGACGGCGCCCTGGCCTTCAAGCAGATCGGGGCCATGGATGCCGACGAATTGCGCGCGGAGCTGAACAAACTGCTGCGCTGAGAGGAAAGGACTGGCCCACATCATGTCGAAATTCCAAAAAATCCCGGTCAAATGTCCATCATGCAAACAACCTTTCGTCGCCCAGATCTATCACATCGTGGATGCGGCGACCGACCCGGGGTTGAAATATCAACTATTGAGCGGCAGGCTCAATATGGCGGCCTGCCCTTCCTGCGGCATGGCCGGCATGTTGGGGATGCCCTTCGCCTATCACGATCCCGATAAAGAGATCCTCTACGTCTTCGTGCCGGCCGAAGCCGGCCTGAACGCCAACGATCAGCAGAAGCTCATCGGCTCGCTGGCGCAAGAGGTATTGAACAGCCTGCCCCCCGAAAAGCGCAAGGCCTACCTGTTGCAGCCGCAGACCTTCATCCGC
>CAIQJD010000102.1 GCA_903872005.1 uncultured bacterium
CCAGCGACGGCGCTGCTTCTGACTTCTTCGGCGCTTCGGTCGCGGTCAGCGAAGACGCCATTGTGGTGGGGGCGAACAAAGCCGCCGTGGACGGCAAGCACTATCGGGGCGCGGCGTACGTCTTCGGGCGCGACCAGGGCGGGGGGAACGCCTGGGGGCAGGTCACGAAGCTGACCGCCAGCGATGGCGCTGCTTCTGACTTCTTCGGCGCTTCGGTCGCGGTCAGCGGGGACGCCATCGTGGTGGGGGCGCCCTATGCCGCCCTCCAGCGGGGCGCGGCCTACGTCTTCAGGCCGCCCTACGAGTTGCGGATCAACTGCGGGGGGCCGCGCTATGTGGACACGGCCGGCAGCGTGTGGCAGGCCGACCGGCCGTACCCATCGCTGGTCGCGCCGCCTTACTGGGGCTATTTTGGCGGCGCGCCGCGGGGCGTGACCTATCCCATCGCCAACACGGATGACGACAAGCTATACCAGTCGGGACACCTGTGGACGGGGCAGGCCAAGCCGGGCTATCGCTTCGTCGTGCCCAATGGGCGCTACCGGCTGACCTTCAAGTACGCCGAGACCTTCTGGAATGCCGGCGGCAAGCGCAAGTTCACCGTCATGGCCGAGGGGAAGACCTGTCTCGCCAGCTATGATCCCTTCTTTGCGGCCGGCGGGAAGGCCAGGGCCGCGCCGGACAAGAGCTGCATGGTGACTGTGACGGATGGGCTGCTGGACATCAGCTTCATTTCGTTGTTGGGGCAGGCCAAAGCCGACGCGATTCACATTCGGCAATTGGCGCCGTAGGGCCGGCGCTGCAACACAGCTAGAAGACCTCACAAGTCTTCGAGACCTGTGAGGTCTTCTGGCGCTTGACGCCGGCGCGATTGTGCCTATAATCACAGATAAATCTAGACGCATCAATGGACGATGCGTATGCGCGTCGTGTATCTTCGGCTAAATCAAGAGTGAACCAGAAAGCCAAGTCCCAGGAGGGATAGTCTATGCAATGCGTTGAACGATTCTCTCGGAAGTCCGACATTGTGGCGCGTCTCGTCCTGTTGGTCGTGTTGCTGGCTGCCCTGTTGCCGGCGTTGCCGGCGGCGGCCCAGGAGCCGGCGCCTCCGGCGCCGGCCGGCGTCTCGCCGGAGGCGTGGGAATCCATCCTGGAGCAGGTGGAACAGGATGTGACGGCGGGGGCCGTCCCGACCGAGGTCAAGAAGCGGCTCGCCGGCGACGGCGCAGCATACGACTACTTCGGCTTCTCCGTCGCGGTCAGTGGGGATACTCTCGTGGTGGGGGCGTTCTATGCCGACGCGGGCGGCAATGTGGATCAGGGCGCGGCCTACGTTTTCGGGCGTAACGCCGGCGGGGCGAACGCCTGGGGTCAGGTCGCGAAGCTGACCGCCGGCGACGGCGCAGAATACGACTACTTCGGCGTCTCCGTCGCGGTCAGCGCCGATACCATCGTGGTAGGAGCTAATAATGCTAACGTGGACGGCAAGCGGTGGCAGGGCGCGGCCTACGTTTTCGGGCGTAACGCCGGCGGGGCGGACCACTGGGGCCAGGTCGCGAAGCTGACC
>CAIQJD010000103.1 GCA_903872005.1 uncultured bacterium
GCCCCGCAGGGTGATGGCGACCTGCTTGAGGGTCGGGAACTTGGCCATGAGGCCCTCGGCTACCGCCCGGTAGTCCTGGGCATCCACCTTGCCGCTCTCGACGTCCGCATGCGGGGCCTTGATGCCGAAGACCTTGTCGGCGTCTTCTTCGTTGCCGATGGCGACGTCGCAATACTGGACCAGCTCGGCCATCACCTCGCCGGCCGGCTTGCCCCATTTCCACAACTTGGCCCGATAGTTCAGGTCGCAGGAAACGGTCACGCCCAGCGAGCGGGCGCATTGCACGGCTTCCAGACAGACATCGGCCGCGCCCTTGGAGATGGCCGGCGTAATGCCGGTCCAGTGGAACCAGTCCGCGTCGGCGAAGACCGCCTTCCAGTCAATCATCCCCGGCTGAATGGTCGCGATGGACGAATTGGCCCGGTCATAGATGACCTTGGAGCCGCGCTGGGCTGCGCCCATTTCGAGGAAGTAGATGCCCAGGCGCTCGCCGCCGTAGACGATCTTGCTCGTGCCGATGCCGGCCCCGCGCAGAACCATGGCGCAGGCTTCGCCGATGTCGTTCTTGGGGAGCCGCGTCACGAAGTCCACCGGCGCCCCGAAGCCGGCCAGGGACGCCGCCACATTCGCCTCGCCGCCGCCATAGACCACGTCGAAGGCGCGCGCCTGCGTGAAACGCAAGAACCCCGGCGGCGAAAGCCGCATCATGATCTCGCCAAAAGTGACTACTTTCTTTGCCATGCTTCGATTCCTCCCGCAAGTCGGATGTGGGGCCGCGTGGGACGGCCCATGCTTCGATGAAATTCCCTTGAGATTGCCGTTGCGCCAGCGCGCTTTGCGCTTCGGTTCAGCGGCCCAGGAAGTCGCGCTTGATCACCTCGGCGACCCAGCCGGCCAATGCCGCATAGGACTGCCGGCCGGCCTCGGCGCTGGCCGGGCGCGGATCGGCCGCCTCCCGCTGGCGCAGCTCGGCGGCCGGGTTGAACACGCCCCCGCCGCAGAAGGGCGCGCTCCCGCCGGCGATCTCGCGCTGCGCCGGCCCGGCGGATTCGGCCGGCGCGTGCGCCCGGTCCAGGCGCACCAGGTTGGGGTGGCTGGCTAACAGGCGCGCCGCGAGGTCGGCGCGGCCAGCCGCCTCCAGGAGCGCCGGCGTTGGGTTAAGGGTGAGGACGGTGAGATCGGGGTGCGCCATGACCAGCTTTTGCGCCGAGACGCCCATGACGTGCATATTGTCGGCATGCCCGACGAAGAAGGCCAGCTTGCGGAAGCCCTGCTGATAGAGCGACTCCCCCATGTCCATCAAGATGCCCTTGACGGTTTCCGGCTGGAAGTTGAGGCTGCCGGCATAAGGCATGGCGCCGGGATTCATGCCGAATGCAATCGTCGGGCCGACGACGACGCGGATCCCTTCCTCGGCCAGCCGGCGCTGCGCGGCGCGCAGCGTCTCCGTGGCGCTGAACGCGGCCGCGCCCAGGGGCAGATGCGCCCCGGCCTGCCCGATCGCCCCAACGCCGATCAGGCAGATGTCGGTCTGTTTCAGGGCGGCGGCCGCCTCTTCCCACGTCATTTCGGGCAAGGTCTTGGGGCCGCTGATGCTGTAGAGCGTTTCCGATGTCATGCTCATCCTCCCTCTCTGTCGCACGATGGCGCAACTTACAGGCGTTGCCACAGATCGGCGGCCCGGCCGCGCGCCTCGGCCCGCACCGCGGCGACATCCGCGCCGAGGACACGCCGTTGGCGCACGCGCGCCTTGCCGGCGACGATCACGTCGCGCGGCCGGCCGGCCAGCGCGGCCAGCAGGTGCGCGCCCAAATTGCCGGCATGGGCCGGCGTCGTCGGATCGTAGGGCAGGAGCAGCAGGTCCGCGGCGTAGCCCGGCGCGATGCGCCCAAAGGGCAGCCCGAAGGTCTGTTCGGCCAGGGCGGCGTTCGCGCCGTAGACCATTTGCAGCGTCCCCCCGAAGGCGCTGGGGTTGCGCTGGCCCAGATTTTGCAGGATGGGGGTCAGCGCCATCTGTTGCGCTAGGTCATAGTAGCCATCGGCGCCGAGACAGGCCGAGACGCCGGCGGCCAGGAGCAGGGTGATGGGCGCGATGCCGACGCCATTGCCCATGTTGGACTGCGGATTATGCACCGTATGGACGCCGCGTCGCGCGAAACGTTCGGCGTCGCCGGCGGTGATATGCACCGTGTGCGCGGCGATGCTGCGCGGCCCCAGGATGCCGAGGCTATCCAGGAACTCCACCACGCCCTGGCCCCCATGCTCGGCGCTGAACTTGTCCCGCTCCGGCCGATGTTCGAGGACGTGCAGGTGAAAGCCGGCGCCCAGGTCCTGGCCGATCTCGGCGCAGCGGCGCATGGTCGCATCGGAGACGGAGAAGACAGCGTGAATACCGAAGTGCGCTTTGAGCAGCGGGTCGCCGGCGCGCTGGCAGGCGCGGTAAAAGTCGCTGTTCTCCTGGATGCCGGCGTCGCGCGAAGCCGGCCCATCCCGATCCGACACTTCGTAGCAGAGCGAGGCGCGCAGGCCCAGCCGGCCCAGCCCATCGGCCAGGATGCCCAGGCTCCCGCCGGGACAGGCCGGGCTGGCGTGATGATCGAAGATGGTCGTGACGCCGTTGAGGAGCGAAGCGATGCCGCCGACGTAGCCCGAAATCTGCACGTCGGCCGGCTGCAGCGCCTTGTCCAGCCGCCACCAGATGCGCTCCAGGATTTGCGGGAAGTTCTGCGGCGGGTCGGCCTTGAGCGGCATGCCCAGGGCCAATGCGCTGTACAGGTGCGTATGGGCGTCTATCAGGCCCGGCGCCACCCAGCAGCCGGCCGCGTCCAACACTTCCGCGCCGGGAGCTTCCACGTCCGGGCCGACGGCGACGATGCGGTCGCCGTCAATGAGCACGGAACCGTCCAGCAATACGCCGGCCAGCGGATCGGCCGCCAGCGTTCCGCCTTGAATCAGCAGGGTCATGGCTCTCTCCTTGAGACTTCCCCGATGGCATGGGGCCGCCGGCGCTAGTATACCCGACGCGACTCCGAATTGACAACTGCGGGGCGCGGGGTTGCCGGCCGGGCACGCTGGCCGCCGTTGGGCCGTTTGGTGCGCGCGCCAACGTGTGTTACAATGCCCGTATTGCGCCACGACGCGCCGCCGGCCGAGAAGCCGGCCGCGCCGACCGCGCATGGCACACCGAATGGGAAGGGGAAGCGTCACTTATGATGTCCTGGGCGCGCCAACGCAGCAAAGACGCAGGGGCACGCGCATGAACTTTTGGAAGCATGCCCGTATCTGGCTGCGCGTCTGCATGGTGGCGCTGCTGGCGC
>CAIQJD010000104.1 GCA_903872005.1 uncultured bacterium
ATTATCTGACCAAGCCGGTCAACCCGGTCTTGCTCCGGGCGCGCATCAACGCCAGCCTGGAAAAGAAGCGCCTGCGTGACCAGCAGCGCGAGCTGGTGCGGAAGTTCGCCACGGCCGAAGTGGCGGCCGACCTGCAGGAATCCGGCTTCAGCCTGGGCGGCAAAGCCCTGGAAGCCACCGCCATGTTCTCGGACATCCGCGGCTTCACCAGCATCACCGAATCCCAATCGCCGGCCGACACCATCGAGCTGCTCAATACCTATTACACCCTGATGTTCGAGGCCATCAGCGGCCAACATGGCATCGTCAACCAGATCGTCGGCGATGGGTTGATGGCGATCTTCGGCGCGCCGGCGGCGTTGGAAAATCGCTGCGAACACGCCGTGCGCGCCGCCCTCGAAATGATCGAAATGGTCGAGTTGTTCAACATGGATCAGGCGGCCCAGGGCAAAGTGCAAATCCGCATCGGCATCGGCGTCGCTACCGGCCAGGTCATCGCCGGCTACACCGGCACCCTGCACCGCGCCACCTACACCTGTGTGGGCGACACCGTCAACCTGGCGGCGCGGCTCGAATCGCACACCAAAGTCGTCGGCCAGCCGATCCTGATTGACGAGACGACACGGATGGGCCTGCCCGCTGCCTTCCAGGTAGTGGATCAGGGCGAATTGTTGCTCAAGGGCAAAGCCCAGCCAGTGCGCGTCTATTCCGTGCCCCCCGAGCAAAAGGCCAAGTGACGGCGCGCCGGCGCAGAGGAGCAGAGAACGATGACGGGCAATGAACCGGGTGATAAAGCAGGGCGCGTGCTGGCGATCAGCCAATGGCTGGGCGGCATTCCGCTCTTCGCCGGCCTCAGCCCGGCCCGCTTGCGGGCTTTGGCCCAAGAATGCTCTCTCAAGCGCATCCCGCGCGGCGAGTACCTCTTCTTGCAGGGCGACGAGGCTGACGCGCTCTACGTCGTGCATGCCGGCCTCATCGCGATCCTGCTATCCAGCTCCGACGGCCGGGAGCTGGTCATCAACGAGATGCGCCCGGGCGACTATTTCGGCGAGCTGGGGCTGCTGACCGACGAAAACCGCTCCACCCATGCCCTGGCCACAGCCGCCCAGGGCAGCGAAGTGGTGATGATCCCGCGTGACACATTTTGCGCCCTGCTGGATGCGGAGCCGGCGCTGACCCGCCGGCTGCTGGTCATGACGGCCGGCCGACTGCGCCGCAGCGGCGAGCGCGAGAGCGCCCTGGCCTTCCTGGACGCCGAAGCGCGGCTGGCGCGGGCCTTGCTGCAACTTGACCAACAGGCGAGCGAAGAGGGCTACATCACCGTCTCGCAGGAGGAATTGGCCCAGCGCGCCAGCCTGATCCGGCAAACGGTCGCTAAAATCCTGGGGCGTTGGCGGCGCAGAGGCTGGCTGCTGACCGGCCGCGGCCATATCATGCTGCTCAACCGGCAGCAATTGGCGCAGATTGAAGGGCGCGCATCGGAATGAGCCAATTCGGGGCAATATTCTCGCTTGTGTCGCTCAAACGACAGACGCCCCGCTGCTTTTCAAGTATACTGATGACGAAAGAGACGAGAGAGTTCCAGAACACGGAACTCCCCCACTAAAGAAAAATCACAATCAGCCGAAGAGAAGGGGAGGTTGAATATGAACGCTCAACAGACTAAGACGATGGAACGGTTGCTCAAGAAGTTGTCGGCGCTGCGCGCCACTCTGAGCGATGAAGAATCAGCCATGCTGGATCGGTTCATCATCTCGCCGGATGTCTCGGCTCACCGCTTCGATGGAGCCGACGTGGCCCAGGGCGCCGCCGGCCCGCACCCCGCCCCGCGTGACGTGGAAGCCCACATCTTCGATGCCGCCCATGCCGCCGCCGGCGCTAACCCGGCCCCGCGCGACGTGGAAGCCCACATCTTCGATGCCGCCCATGCCGCCGCCGGCGCCAACCCCGCCCCGCGCGACGTGGAAGCCCACATCTTCGACGCCGCCAACGCCGCCGCCGGCGCCAACCCCGCCCCGCGTGACGTGGAAGCCCACGTCTTCGACGCCGCCAACGCCGCCGCCGGCGCTAACCCCGCCCCGCGCGACGTGGAAGCCCACTCCTTCGACACCGACGTCTATCTGCGGATGGACCCCTACACGGATCGCTCTCGGGGCGCAGGGAGCGACCGGGGCGGCCAGACGCGGGTGCGGTGGCAGGTGGTGTTGGATCCGGTCAAGAAGGTGTTCCGGCTCGTGTAGTCCTCGTCGCCAGAGATAGAGGCGGCAAGGAAAGAACCTGACAGGCATAGCGAAGAGGATCTGGCGGCAGCCGGATCCTCTTCGCCGCACACGCGTCTATGCGTGACTCAACGTGAACAGGAGTGACTCTCCCCATGTCCGCAGAGGATACATCGCAAGGTACCGGACTGGTCGAAGCGCTGCAACGCCTCATCCGCGCCATTGAAGCCGGCGGGTGGGTCGTGCTGCCGCACTCGAACGATGCGTTGCTGCAATCCATTGTGGAGGCCGCCGGGCGCATTTTCGGCGGGGCCGCGGCTTCCATCTTGTTGATTGATGAAGAGAAACGCGTGCTGGTATTCCGCGTCTCCTACGGCGCATCCGACAAGAATCTGATTGGGATGAGCTTTCCCCTGGGGCAAGGCATCGCCGGCTACGTGGCGATGACCGGCCAACCCATCGCCATTTCGGATGTCCGGCGGGATGCGCGCTTCAACCAGAGCTTCGCCGAGTCCACCGGCTATGTGCCGCGCTCGATCCTGGCGACGCCGCTCCTCGCCGGCGAGCGCGTGATCGGCGTCATGGAAGTGCTGGACAAGATTGACAGCGCCTCGTTCGGCATGCAAGACATGGAGCTGCTGGGCATCTTCGCCAAACAGGCCGCTCTGGCTATCGAGCAATCCCAACAGTTCGATGGCGTGGCGCAAGCCACGCTGGCCGGCCTGAAGCGGCTCGTTGCGGCGGACGACGCAGCCGGCGCGCCGGCGCTGCTGGCCGCGTTGGAGCAGGTCAGCGCGCCGCGCGGCGACGCCGGCAGCCAATCCCAGGCGCGCGATATCCTGACCCTGGGCGACCTGTTCCGGGACATTAGCGACCTGGGCGCAGCGGAACGGCAGACTTGCCAACAGATCCTGGCGGCCTTCGGAGAGTACGCCCGATCCAGGAAGAGACTATGGTAGACAATCGCCCCCGGCCGGCATGGTCGCAGCAATTCATCCCTTCGGCGATTCAGGAATTGACGGCCAACGGCCCCATCGCCGACATCACCCCAGAATGGGCCTGGGGCGGCAGCACGGGGCGCGGCGTGCGCGTGGCGGTCATTGATAGCGGGGTCGAGCACGACCATCCGGCCGTGGGAGACAGCGTGCGGAGCGGCATCGTCGTCGAATACGACGAAAAGGCCAAGAACTACGTGCGGATCGAGCCGGACAATCCGCCGCGCGATATGGCCGGCCATGGCACCGCGTGCGCCGGCATCATTCACGCCCTCGCGCCAGAGGCCGAAATCTACAGCGTGCGCGTCCTGGGGAGCGACATGCGCGGCAGCGCCATCCAGTTTGCCGCCGGCATTGACTGGGCCACCGACTACGGGATGCACGTCGCGAACCTCAGCCTGAGCACCTCGCGCCAGGACTACTTCGGCCTGTTCCATCAGCTCACCGACGCCGCCTATTTCAAGAACCTGGCGTTGATCTCGGCCGTGAATAACCTCCCGGAGCCGAGCTATCCTTCCTTGTATTCCAGCGTCATCTCGGTAGCGGCCCACGAAGGGCACGACCCGTTTCAGTACTACTACAACCCCGCCCCACCGGTCGAATTCGGCGCCCCCGGCATTGATGTGCAGGTAGCCTGGAAAGACAAGCAGTACCTGGTCTGCACCGGCAACAGCTTCGCCGCGCCGCACATCGCCGGCATCGTCGCCCTGATTCGCGCCCAGCACCCCACACTGACGCCGTTCCAGATCAAGACGGTGCTCCTGGCCTGCGCGGCCAACACGCGCCGGGCATAAACAAAAGACCTCCGCCATTTCCCTTGCCCCTTTCCCGCTCCGCGATGCAGAGCGGGAAAGGGGTTCAGGGCCGGGCGGAGGTCTTTGCGTGTTGCGATGCGTGCTACTTGGCTTGCGGCGTGCCGGCCGGCGGCGTCGGCTCCGGCAAGACCAGGAAGTCCTTGACCGTATAGCTGACCACTTCCTCGACCGCGTAATCCGCGATGTAGATGTAGTACGGCGAGACAGAGCTGAAGAGCGCATAGCTGCCCCCTTCTGGACTCTGCGCGCCGACCTGGAAGGTGTAGTTGGCAGTCTTGGCGTCGGTGCTGGAAGTCGTCACCGCGACGCTGGCCGTCGGCTTATCCAGACCATACTCCGGCTTTGCCTGCGTGCCCAACGGGCGTTGGACGTACAGATTCGCCACGTGCGAGAGGAGCGTAGCGATCTTGGCGTCGTCCAGCGGCTCGCCGGCCGGCGCGCCCTGGATCGCCCACTTGCCGGCCGTGCCGCGCGTCATCGCGACCGTCCCCTTCTGGTTCTGGAAGGTCACGCTCGTCACCTGCTCCGCCGTGACCGCCAGCAGTTTCGTGTCAATCCACGCCGTCGCGCTGGTATCCACATCCGAGATGGAGAGGCCAGAGACGAGATAGACCTGGGTCTGGCCCGGCAGGCGCACGTGCGCCACGCTCCACGCCGGCGAGCTGCCCATGTAGAACTGGCGCACCTTCGCATCGGCCGTCTCGAATTCGATGAACGTCAGGAAGTCATCGTCGGCCACTTTGAGCCGCTTGAGGCTGGTCTGATCCTGGGCGACGAGCCGGTTCGATTTCAGGCCGACCAGTTTAGCCGTCAGCGTGCCGGCCTTGTCTTTCAACACGGGGTAATTGTCCGCCGCCGGCAGCACCCACTCGCCGTCCTTTTTGAGCAATTCGATCTGGCTCCCTTGCGCCTCGATCAGCGTCACGCGGACGATATCCTCGGCCTTGACGCCCTCGAACAGCGCCGCGCCGGCAGACGCCGAGCTTGACTGCTTGGGCAGAAACATCACGACCGCCAGGACGATCTGCAACGCCAGGACGCCCAGCAGGATCAGATTCGTGCGATTCAGTCTGTTCATCGTTTGTCGCTCCCCTTGACCGGCTCCCTCTTCGCGTCCAGCAGGATCATGGGCGCTTCGCGGCGACGCCGGCCGCGCCATACCAGG
This sequence comes from uncultured bacterium, assembly GCA_903872005.1. The sequence continues at coordinate 5,195 of CAIQJD010000104.1, forward strand.
CCAATCACCAGCAGGCCGGCCAAGGCCAGCACATAGTTCAGACCTTCCCAGAACGACTGTTGCGCCGTGGACAAGGGGCGCAGCAGCCGGGCAGACGCGCCGCGCGAGCGGATGGTGAGGAGGTCTTCGTCTTCCACCGACCAGTCCACGGTATTCTGCAAGAGCTGCAGGTTATTCAGATAGCGTTCGGTCGAAGCCGACTGCGAAATCTGCAACACCGTGTCGTCTATGAACTCGGCGCTGCCGAGAACCACCAGGCGCGCCGTGTCCGGCGAGGTCTGCACCGTGCCCATGACCGGCGACTTGGGCGTCGGCACGGCATTGGGATCGGGCGTCGGCGTGGGGCCGGCGCTGGCCGGCGCCTGCTGGAACGGCGACGGATTGTCCTTGAAGTAGCTGGTGAAGACGCCGCGGATGCTCACCGCCAGGAGATGCGATTTCTGCTCGCCCTCCACCGGGAAGCCGAGCTGCGGGTACTTCTCCAGATCAGGGTCCACCGACGACGTCGTGCGGAGCCACGATGACTTCGTCGAATGGAGCAGCTCCGTGACCTTGCGACCCTCGTTCTTGGCCGTATCCACCGAAAGGGGCGAGGCCCACTGCAAGGTGACGGAGGAGAGGCCGGCGACGATGGGACTCTGCTTATTCATGCCGTCATCGCGCACATCCACGAAGAAGGGATAGCTGATCTGGCGCAGCTCTTGGATGGTGATATTGCCAACCTTGCGCGGCACCTGCATCGGGAATGGCTCGTTCTGCGGGTCCATGACCATGCCCGGCTCAAGCTTCACGCCGTAATAGTCCAGCATTTCCGCCAGACCCTCTTCCAGCGGCTCCATCATGATGCCGCCGCCCAGTTGTTGCGACGCCAGCATATAGTTGCTCAGGGCCACGATCACCGCTCCGCCGCGCATCAAGTACTGATCCACCGCAAAGCGGGCGCGATCGGTGAAGCGCTTGGGAGCCACGATGAGCAGCACGTCCACATCGCCCGGCACGCGGCCGGTGTTCAAGTCCACCTGTGTCACCGTGTAATTTTGCCCCAATTGCTGGCGCATCATGGTCCACGTGGACACCGGCTGGCTCTGCTGGCCGTACATATTCAACATCGCTTCTTCAGAGGGATTCCAGACGCCGACGGTTTTGAGGAAGCCCGGCGCGGCGCGGCGCAAGGCCGACTCCAGCTCCGAGCGAATCTGGCCCTCCGTCAGCCCCGGCGTCGGGTAGAGCGCCGCCGGCTTGTCCTGGCCGTTGTCCAGCAACAGGTGCATGTAGAACGTATCCTGGCTCAGGAGCGACGCGGTGAAAGGCTGCAGGCCGTATGCCTCATACAACTTCTGCGGCGACATCGGCGCGTTGGACGCGGTGGGGTCCACCTGCTGATAAGTGAACTTGCCGCCCGATTGCTTCTCAATGTCGCGCGCTACCTGCTCGATCAACCCCGGCATCCCCTCGAAGTCGGCCGGCAGCGTCTTGGGCGTGATATAGGCCGTCAACTTGACCGGCTTCGCCATGCCGGCGAAGACCGCATCCAGGCTCTGGAAGCCAGACACGACCTTTTTCACCGAACGGGTCAGATCATATTCGGGATTGCGGAGGCTGACATCGTAGTCCCCGCTGCCGCTCGGCGTGACTTCAATCAGGTCATTGAAGCCCAGGGTCACGTTCTGATCGCCGTAGCGGATCAAGATATTGAAGTAGGAGCTGATGACCGACTCTTCGTAGCGGCCGGCGACACGGAAAGAGGTCGGGCTGATGCCGTAGACTTCGTTCGCCTCGGCCTCGGCATCCGGATTGCTGGTCGGATCTACGAATTCGACCTTGATCTTGCCATTGGAGGCGACCTGATATTCCGTCATGATATCGCGCAACGTCGGCGTCAGCGGCGCCAGGAGCGGATGGGTGCGCTGGCTGAAATAGCCGCGCATCAACATCGGCTCATTCAAGGAGCGGATGAGATTGAGCGTCGTGGCCGACAGGCTATACTCGTGCTGGGCGGTGATGTCCGCGCGCAGCCGGGCCAGGGGGAAGACCCAGATATTCAGCGCCAGGAGGTTGGCGCCAACCAGGACCAGGCGCAAGACCGTATTCCAGCGCCGGCCGGCGTTGGACGATCCGTGCCCCCAGCGTTTAGAATCGAGAGAGACGACGTTCAGCCACATGAAGAACGCCGCCAGGGATAGATAGTAGACTAAGTCGCGCAGGTCAATCACGCCGCGCTCGATGCTCTCGAACCGGCTGCCCGTGCCGATGGCGCGCAACAATTGGCCGATGGTATCGCCGACGAAGCGGGTCACCCCCGACGTGCCCACCAGATAGAAGGCCCCGCCCACCAGCGCCGTCAGCAAGAGCGAGACGATCTGGTTATCGGTGCGCGACGAAATGTACAGGCCAATGGCCGTGTAGGCTGCGGCCATCAAGATTGCCGCCAGATAGCCGCCGATGACCGGCCCCCAGTCCAGTTGGCCCAAGAGGCTCACGGTGATGGGCAGGAAGATGGTCAGGCCCAAAGCCAGGACGACCAGGGTCATCACGGCCAGGAATTTGCCGGCCACCAGAGCCGCCGGCCGCACCGGCAGGGTGAGCAAGACTTCCAACGTGCCGGAGCGCTGCTCCTCGCTCCATTGGCGCATCGTCAACGCCGTCACCAGGAAGATGAGCAAAACCGGCATCCAACGGAAGAGCGGGCGCACAGTGGCGACGTTATTGGCGAAGAAGGTCTCGGCCGAGAAGAACACGATCAGGGTCACGATCAGGAACACGCCCACGAAGATGAACGCCATCGGCGAACCGAAGTAGGCGCCCAGCTCCTTGCGGGCAATGGCCTGAGCTTGTTTCCACACAGCTTTCATGCGGCAGCGCCTCCCTTTGTCCCGGCAGTGCTGGAGCCGGCGGCGGTCGCCAACTCATTGAAGACCATTTCCAACGTCCGCATGTCGCGGCGCAGCTCGCGCAGCGGCCATTTGTGCTGGCTCGCCAACTCGTAAATCGGGCCGCGCAAATCCGCGCCGGCCCCGCCGCGCACGCGATACTCCATGCCGTCGGCCGTCGCCGCGCTTTCCACGCTCAAGACGCGCGGCAACGCCCGCAGGGCGGTCGCCGCGCCGGCCACATTCTCCTTCAGCAGCAAGACGGCGTCCGTGGTCGAAGCGATGTCCTGCAAGCGAGCGTCGGCCTTGACCTGGCCGTTCATCAGGATGATGACCCGGTCGCAGCTCGCTTCCACTTCCGAGAGGATATGCGTGGAGAGCAAGACGGTGCTGGTCTTCGCCAGCCGGCGAATGAGCCGGCGCACCTCGACGATCTGCGTCGGGTCGAGGCCGACGGTCGGCTCATCCAGGATCAACAGCGCCGGCCGGTGCAGGATCGCCTGGGCCAGGCCCACGCGCTGCCGATAGCCCTTGCTCAGTTGGCCGATGGGGCGCGTCAGGTGGTCTTCCAACGCCGCGGCGCGCACGGCGTCCGTCAGTCGCGCCGGCTGTTCGGCCGTGGGAATCTGGCGCAAGTCCGCCACCATCTTCAGGTAGTTTTGCACCGACAGCTCCGGATAGAGGGGGGCGTTCTCCGGCAGATAGCCGATGCGCTTCTGCACTTCCAGCGGATTCTCCACCACGTCAATCCCATCCACCAGCGCCTGCCCCTCATCGGGTTGCAGGTAGCCGGTCAGGATTTTCATGGCCGTGGTTTTGCCGGCGCCGTTGGGGCCGAGCAGGCCGATGACCTCGCCTGCCGAAACGTGAAACGACACCCCTTGCAGCGCCAGCGTAGAGCCATACGCTTTGCTCAGGTCTTTGACATCAATCATTGCTCGCTTCTTCCTCCAGACAATACGAATGGCATGCCAGTTTCAGAAATCAGCAATCCAAAGGATAGTATACCGCGAAATAGGTTAAAGGCACATTAAAGCCACCCCCATTTGTAGGACGTCAGGCAGCCTTTCGGCGTAGGCGCGAGCGCCGCATTTGTCGGAGCGCGGCGCTACGTTCTCCCGATGCCGGCCGGCGCGCCGGCCGCTATACTATGCTCGAAAACACCTTCTCACAGGAGATGATGACCACGATGGGCAAGCGAGTACTGGTAGCGTATGTCAGCAAGGCTGGTTCTACCGCCGAAGTGGCCGAGACGATTGGCGCAACCCTGCGCGCCGCCGGCTTGAGCGCCGACGTGCGCCGCGCCCAGGATGTGCAAGACCTGAGCGCCTACGATGCGGTCGTCCTGGGCAGCGGGGCGCGGATCGGGCGTCTCTTTGGCGGCGCGGCCCACTTCGCCAAGAAGCACCAGGCGGCCCTGGCGCAGAAGAAAGTAGCCTATTTCGTCGTCTGCATGACGATGAAGCAGGACACGCCGCAGAATCGTGAGACGGTAAAGGGCTATCTCGCGCCGCTGCGACAGGTCTGCGAGCCGTTCAGCCAGGGCTTGTTTGCCGGCCGCATGTCTTTGGAGACGCTGGGGCCGGTCTGGCGCTTCTTCATGCGCCAATCCAAGCCCGAAGACCTGGGCGATTTCCGCAACTGGGATGCCATCCGGGCCTGGGCGCAAGAGATCGCGCCGGCGTTGGCGTAAGCGCCGGCTGCTCCACAAGACAAAACGGCCGGCGTCGTATGGACGCCGGCCGGCAAATGTACAGCGAACTTGCGCCTATTGGCGCATCAAGATCATGACTTTGCGGTTCTCGCCTTCGCCAATGCTATGCGTCGTCACCTGCGGATGTTCGCGCAGCGTCAGGTGGATGATGCGACGCTCGTAGGCCGGCATCGGCTCCAGGACGACCGATTTCTGCGACGCCGTGACGCGCTCGGCGGTGCGTTCGGCCAAGAGCTGCAACTGGCGCTCCCGGCGCTCCTTGTACCCTTCCACGTCCACAACGACATTGACCCAGCGCCGCGTCTGGCGATTGACCATCAACCGCACCAGGTATTGCAGCGCCGCCAACGTCTCGCCGCGCCGGCCAATCAGCACGCCCAGGTCCTGGCCGATGATGTCCAGCACCACCGGCTTGGGCCGGCCCTCATCTACCATGACGCCGGTCGGCTGCTTGACGACGACATCGGCTTGAATGAGCATGTGCTTGAGCAGGCCGGCCAGCGCCTGGCGGGCCACTTCCTGCACCTGACCCAATTCGTCGGCGCTGCTGGCTTCCCAGGCTGCGCCATCTTCGTCGTCCTCTTCCGGCTCCGGCTGCGCCGGCGCGGCCGCCGGC
>CAIQJD010000105.1 GCA_903872005.1 uncultured bacterium
CCTGATCGCCACGGTCGGCGAACTAATCGCCTGATGCCAAACGACTTCTGTGGGACAGTTGCGAGGGGCGCGCGCGCTATTTCGGTCGGTTGACGAACGAAACGCAGAAGAGGACCAGCAGGACGGCCGAGATGCCGGCGCTCACCCAGTTGCCCAGCGCCGGCCCCACGCCGGCCAGAGCCGAGCCAACGAACACGATACTCTGCAAGACCAGGAAGGCGATCTCGCCATGCACGATATAGGCGACCTGCTCCCAGCGCTTCGCCAGGAAGCCGTACAACGACGTGAGGCCGCCAAAGCCGGCCATCATCGCTCCGTAGGCGCGCACGATCGGCCCCAGTTCGCCGGCCGCCGGAAACCCGAACCAGCCGCCAATCGTATCCGGCATCACCAGCATGGCAAGACCGAGGGTGACGGCAACGAGGACATGGACGAGAAAAGTCACGCGGACAATCGTCGGAAGACCTGTCTGTGCCATCGGACATCTCCTTCCCCGGCGCACCCAGCGCCAGAATGACCACGCAGACCATAACCACGCTGCAAAGCCCCTCGCGCCCCTATTGTAGCACAAATCTCAGCTTGTGGCGCAGCGAATTCTATGCCACAATACGCCCATGCAAAAGGACAAAGCGCAAACCCGCGCCAATTATGACCGCTTGAGTCCCTGGTACAACCTCTTCGCCGGCGGCTCGGAAGCCCGCCTGCGCGAGATGGGGTTGGGCATCCTCTCGGTCGCGCCCGGCGAGACTGTCCTGGAGATCGGCTGCGGCCCCGGCGTCGCTCTGCGTATCCTCGCGGGGCAAGCCGGCCGCGCCGGCCGTACCCTGGGCCTGGACTCCTCGCCCGGCATGTGTCGCGTCGCGCGCCGCGACTTCTCCCGATGGCCCGCTGCGCCCACCCCCTGGCTCCTCTGCGCCGACGCGACACATCTGCCCGTGCGCGCCGGCGCCTGCGACGCCATCTTCATGAGCTTTTGCCTGGAAATCTTGGACGAAGCAGACATTGCGGCCACGCTAATAGAATGCCGGCGGGTCTTGCGACCCGCCGGCCGAATCTGCATTGTCGCCATGGCGCTGACGACACGCCCGAATCTGATGACCCGCCTCTACGCGGCCGCCGGCCGCCGCTTTCCGACGCTGGTGGATTGCCGGCCCATCATGGCGGCCGACCACCTTGCCGCGCAGGGCCTCCCCAGCGCCTCGGTCAGCCGATGCTCACTCTGGGGCCTGCCGGTGGACATCGTCCTGGCGCGCCGGCCATCAGGCTGAACCCGTAGCCCTATTTCACCACGATGGTCACATCGAAGGTCTTTTCCGGCTTGCTTCCCGTCTCCCACGGCCGCTTGTACTCCAACTGCAACGCCGTCGTCCCCGCGGCCACCGTCTCAAAATGGAAGGTCAGCTTGCCGCCGGCGCCGGTCAGGTTGCTGTCCGCCTTAAACTCGTAATCGCCGTTCTGCTTCAAGACGGCGTTATCAATCTTGGCAACCTGCCAGATATACCCCGTCGTGGGATTCCCTTCCAATACGATGTTGAGCGCCTGGCCCTTCTTGACTTCGATGGACTTGCCGGCATCCGCTGCCGTCACCGTCTTGCCCGCGCCGGCCGCGCACCCAACCAATACGCCCCCAAGCAACACCAACACGACCACCAATGCCAACCAGCGATACATAGTTCTTCCTCCTCACGCGTGCTCTCATAGAGTAGCGCGCATATTGTTCGAGCGTTAACGATAATATTATACTGCGCCCGTACATAAAAGTCAATCTATTTTAATCTTGAGCTTCGCTACTCCGCCTTCGCCTTCTCCCGTCGTTGCCGCCAGATCTCGTACAGGGCGATAGAACCGGCCGTCGCCGCATTCAACGAATTCACCTTCCCAAATGTCGGAAGTTGAATCAAGACATCGCACGCCTCGCGCGTCAGCCGGCTCATCCCCTTCCCCTCGCCGCCGATCACCAGCGACA
>CAIQJD010000106.1 GCA_903872005.1 uncultured bacterium
GGAGAACCCGCCTATGACAGAGGACCGGCTCGTCTTCAGCCTGAAAGCAGTCCTGATGGCGCTCGCGCTCGGGTTGGGCCTCGGCATCGTCCTGGGGATTGTGTACGGGATCATCGTAACCCTGAACCCGGGCTTGAGTCAGCCCATCATCACCCAAGGCCCCGTGCTGTCCAGCGCCACATCGCAGCAAGCGCGCCTGATTCTCATTCTCATCAACACCGCCAGCATGGTTCTGGCCGGCTTCATCATCGGCTGGTCGCGGTTGATCGCCAACAGCAAGAGCGCCGGCGTCAATACGCTGATCGGGCTGGGCCTCTATACGGTGGTCTCGATAGTGTTCGTCGAGATGGTAGGCCGGAACACGGGGACGGTCGTCATCCATGATACGCTTTCGTACTTCGAGTACATTGGGGAGCCAATTCTTGGCGCGTTGACCGCTTATCTGACCTTTGGCTCCCGACCGCGGTGATGTTCGGCCGGCGCTATAAGGAGAGCAGCGAGAACCAGCGGCGCGTGGCATCGTCAGCAGGTAGGGTGGGCCCCTGGCCCACCGAGCCTACGCGCCCAGAATCGAAGGCAGGCCGGCGCGGGATCGCCGGGATGATGGGGAATCACGACGCGCCGATGGGTCTGCGGATGATACCAAATCTCGTGACTGCCCTTCGCCAAGAACTCCGGCAGTGGGTCGCCATGTTCAATGTGCGGCTCAATCAACTTGCGCGCCACGTCTGCCGCGATCTCCAGGGTCTCGGCGATGGTGCGGCCCTGCGCCAGCAACTCATCCCAAACCGGGCTGGTCGCCAGGTAGCCGCCTTCTTCGAGCGGCTCAACGGTCACTGGGAGCAGCAATTCGTCCATGTCATCACCCTTCCCCTGCCGGCGTCATACCCACACTATCGCGCGGGCGAGAAATGTCGTCAAACGCGCCGCCGGCTGAGCGGGGCCTCACTTTTTCCTGTTGCGCCGGCCGCCTCCCATGGGCCGGGACAACGCAATTTGCTCGTTGAGCAGGGGGCATCTGTCCCCATGCACCAAACACCCCCGGCGCCAGGCTACGCCAGACCAGACGGTTCACGCTGCGTTCCTCGTGCAGCCGGCGGCTCACCGGCCGGCCGCCAGAAGCTCCTTCGACTTCGCCATGATGCCATCCAACGCCTGACGCGGCGTCAGCTTCTTCTGGAACATGGCCTGGAAATAGGCCGGCAGCGCGGCGCGCACGGCCGCATAGCCGGCGCACTGCATGCCGGTCGAGGCGACGCCATAGGTTTTCACCCACTGCATGACCTGCTCATAGTTCGGGCTGCCGGCCAGCGGGACGCCGACCGACGTCACCGCCGGCAACTGCCCGCTGATGATGCAGCCGTCGCGCAGCCACTTCTCGCCGTTGATATAGAGCAAGAAGTCGGCGATGGCCTTCCGTTGCGCCGGCGTGCGGCCGGCCTTCTCGAACACGAAATAGCCGGTGGGGACGATGGGCAGGCCGGCGCTCTTCTGGCCGGCGGCGTGGGGATAGAGGGCGATCTGCGGGTCGTACAGCGAGCGCACGCGGCCCTCTTTGCGCGCTGCTTCCAGCGCCGGCCCCAGGGTGTAGAGGCTCCCGCCGGCCGAAAGGGCCAGGCCGGCCGTCATCAGGTTGTCCACCTCTTGCATGCCGGCCGTCGGGGCGTCCTTGTTGATCTGGCCAGCCTGATAGAGCGCGTTCAGGGTTTCCATGCCGGCCAGCGCCTGGGGCGTATCCAGGGCCAGGCCGCTGCAATCGTCCTTCCAGAGCTGCGCGCCAGCGCCCCACAGGAAGGCCAGCGTGGCGAAATCGTTCTGCTCCGAGCTGCTCTGCGCGGCGTAGAGGACTTCGACGCCGACCTTGCCCTGAATGGCCTTGCCCAGCGCGGTGAAATCATCGAAGGTCCAATCCGGTTTCTCTTTGGGCGGAACCTTGCCGGCCAGGCCGGCCGCGTCCAGCAGCCCCTTGTTGTAGATGAGGTGCTGGGCCAGGTAGTAAGCCGGCAGGGCGTGCAGCTTGCCGTCCAGCGTGTAGAGCTGCCGCAGGGCCGGCTGGATATCCGCCAGGGCCTCGGCCGGCAGGAGGGTATTCAGGTCCACCAGCGCGCCCTGGCGAGCGTAGGGCGCTGAGCGGGTGAGGGTATCCTTCATGATGTCGGGAGGCGCGCCGGCGGCCAGCGCGGCGGCCGGCCGGCCGGCCAGCACCGCC
>CAIQJD010000107.1 GCA_903872005.1 uncultured bacterium
CTCTTCGGCGCGCTTGCGTTGGGTGATATCGCGCGCCGAGACCACCGCTCCCACCACATCGGCGCCGGCGCGGATCGGATTGAAGCGGAAATCGAGGTACTGCGGCTCCGACGAGAGGGGCGATCGCCGTTCGACGCTGTACTTTTCGCCGCGCAACGCCCGATCGTAGTATGCGTCCCACAGCGCGCGCTCCTCCGCCGGGAAATCCGCGCCCGGCAGGCGCTCGCCTGGCTCCGCCGAACGCCCGAAGAGTCGTCGGTTCCGCTCGCGCAAAGGAGTGTTCCCGATGATCAGACGATGCTCAGTGTCTACCGCCCAAATCCAGTCGTCGCTGTTCTCGATGAGCGCCAGCAGGTTAGCCCTGTTCTCGAGTAGCGCCTCTTCGGCCGCCTTGCGCTCGCTGATATCGCGCGCCGAGACGACCACGCCCACGTTCTTGTCGCCGGCGCGGATCGGGCTGAACCGATAGTCCAGATAGCGGGTGTGGCGCGAGACTGACGACCGGCGCTCCACACTGAAGATCTCGCCGTGCAGCGCCCGCTCGTAGTACTCGTCCCAGGCGGCGCGCTCCTCCGGCGAAAAATCGGCCGTGGGCAGGCGCGTGCCCCGTTCCACCGACCGGCCAAATAGCTTCATCCCCATCTGATGAAACGGGGTATTGCCAATGATCAGGCGATGCTGCGCGTCCACCGTCCAGATCGCATCGTCGCTGTTCTCGATGAGCGAGAGGAGGTTGGCCTGATTCTCAAGGAGCGATTCCTCGGCGCTCTTCAGCGCGGTGATATCGCTGAGGAAGTTCAAGGTCGCCGGCTGCCCTTCCCAGTCAATCAGCACCGCATTCAACTGCACCCAGTGGACCTGGCCGGCCAGGTCCACGATGCGGAATATATAGCGATTGGGAAGGCGCTCGCCTTGCAGTCGGGCGCGATGCCGCCCCATGACCAGCGCCACATCCGTCGGATGGATGTAGTCCGTCAGCAATCGGCCGAGCAAATCGGCATCGCTCCCGCTGATGATGTCCGCGGCGGCCTGATTCGCAAATACGACTCTTTCATCCCGCGCCACGAAGATCGCCTCGCTGGCATTGTCCACCAGCTTGCGATACTTCTCTTCGCTGGCGCGCAGCGCCGCTTCGGCAAGCCGGCGTTCCGTGACGTCGCTGGCGAAGTGGAGCATGGCCGGCTCCCCCTGCCAGTCAATCCGCACCGCCGTCACCGTCAGGCGCCGCTCGACGCCCTGGCCCGAGATCGCCCGCACCTCGCTCGGCCCATCCCAATCGTCCCCGCTCAGCCGGCGCTCATGTTGCTGGCGCGCCGCTTGCGCGTCGACCGGCGCCAGAAAGTCATACATGGACCGGCCGATCAGGTCATCCGCCGGCGCGCCGGCCCACTGCGCCGCCATCGCGTTGACGTAGAGCAACACGCCATGCCGGGCCACGAAGATGCCCTCGCGCGTATGCTCCGCCACCAGCCGATACCTCTCCTCGCTGGCAACGATCGCTTCCTGCATGATCGCGCGCTCGGTCACATCAATCACGAAGCCTTCCAGAAAGAGGATATTGCCGCTGGCATCTTTGACGGCGCGCGTGCTGGTGGATGTCCAGAACAGGCTGCCATCTTTGCGCCGGCATTGCACCACCGAATCGAGCGCCTCGCCCTTTTCGGTCAGCCGGCGCAGGCGCGCCTCACGATCGGCCGGCTGCGCGTAGACCTGTGCGCTGATGTCCTCGATGGCCGCTGTCATCTCGGCCGGCGAAGCGTACCCGAACATCTGGGACATGGCCGGATTGACGCGCAGATAGCGCCCCGTCGGCGTGGACTGAAAGATGCCCACCGGCGCGTGCTCGAAGATGGCCTGATAGTTCGCTTCGGCGACGCGACGCGCCTCTTCGGCGCGCCGCTGCTCCTCTTCCAGACGCCGCTCGCGCGTCACATCGCGCCCGCAGCCCACCGTCCCAATCATGCGCCCCTGCTCATCCCAGAATGGCGCTTTGTTCACATCCAGATAGAGCAATTCGCCGGCGACGTTGCCAAATTCTTCAAAACGCCGGGCGCGCTGTTCGGCGATGACGATGCTATCGGAATCAGCGCAAATCTCGCCAAAGGTGTGCCAATCCGGCCGGTCGCGATGCGTCTCCCTTTCCCGATCGGCGAAATACATGTCGGTCCTGCCCAGCGGCTCCGTCGTATCGGCGGCGCGCAGCAGACGCCGGGAGATGGCTTCGTTGACGAAGATGAAACGCTTCTCCATGTCCTTGGCCCAGATCATGTCCGGCACATTGTCGCACATCCGGCGGATCATGTGATAAAGCGACTCGGCGTGCTGTTGACTCTGGCGCAGGGCGTCTTCAGTCTGCTTTTGCGCCGTGATGTCCGTGACAAAGCCCTCATAGTAAGCGACATTGCCGGCCTCGTCCCGCACCACGCGCGCGCTGAACGATACCCAGATAGGACTGCCATCGGCGCGCTGCACCTCGTGAACCTGCTCATGAATCTCGCCGCGTTCCTCTAGCTCGCGCAGCCGCCCCGGCCGGGCATTCGGGTCCAGATGAGTCTGAACGCCAATATCCGACACGGCTGCTATCATCTCTTGCGGCGACGCATAGCCGAACATCCGAGCCATCGCCGGGTTCACATCCAGGTAGCGTCCCCCTGGCGTGGAGCGGTAGATGCCGATGGGCGCATACTCGACCAGCGCACGCGTTTGGGCGGCAGTGAATCCGCCGCCTTGCACCCGACCCTTCCCATTACCTGCACTCTGCATGGCTTTCTCCTGTCCAGCGTGACGCAACAAGCTCCGCGCCAATCAAGAAAAAAGAACGCTGATCCCCACTTCCCTGTGCCCGCATGTGTGACATAATGATACATCAACAAATTCCGAAAAGCAAGCGGAGCGCGCCTCAAAGTAGAGGAAGTTGACGCGCCGGCAGCGCGTAGTGCGGCATCCGCGTCGGCATCTGGCGCGCCGCGCACGCC
>CAIQJD010000108.1 GCA_903872005.1 uncultured bacterium
GGTGTTTTCCCTGATTTCGGCAAACGCCCTGCGCTTTAATTTTCATATCCCGCCGCACGTTTTCGACGCTGCCCCCTATACCATTGTTTATGTTCTGATTATCCGGCTGATACCCTTTTATCTGCTCAAAACCTACGCGGGATTAATCAAATTCACCGGTGAAAAGGACGTTAAAAACGTACTGCTTTCGGTGAGCTTTTCTTCTGTTTTCTTCATTTTGGTTTATTCCTATCTGCGCGCCTCCGAAATGGGTGATCGCCTGTCATTTTTCTACCCGATTTCCATCATTGCCATTGATGGCCCGACCGCGTCGGGCAAGAGTACGATTGGCGGGCTGCTCGCCGATCGGTTGGGCTATATCTACTTCGATACCGGCGTGATGTATCGGGCCGTCACCTGGGCGGTCTTGCAACGCGGCGTGTCCATTCAGGACGAAGCCGGCGTGACCGGCGTGGCCGAACGCGTGGTCATCAACGTCACCTTGCCGACCAGCGCCGACGGCCGCCAGTATACCGTCTTGGCCGATGCGCAAGATATCACCTGGGATATTCGTCGGCCAGAGGTGGAAGCCGGCGTGTCGCAAGTCTCGGCCTATCGCGGCGTGCGCCAGGCGTTGACCTTGCAGCAGCGTCGCATTGGCGAGGCCGGCCAGATCGTGATGGTTGGCCGCGACATCGGCACGGTCGTCTTGCCCCACGCCGACTTGAAGATCTATCTCGACGCCTCGTTGGAGGAGCGCGCCGGCCGGCGCTATCGCGAGAAGCTGCAACGCGGCGAGCGCGTGACGATGGAAGAAGTCCTGGCGGCCGTGCGCCGGCGCGACCAGTTCGATAGCTCGCGCGAGCTGGCCCCGCTGCGGCCGGCCGAGGACGCCATCTGCATTGACACCGAAGGGTTGAGCGTGGAAACGGTCCTGGAGCGCGTCCTGGAACTGCTGCGCGACCCATCATAGAGGGAATTGGGCTATGATGCTATCACCGCGACAATGGCTGAATCGTTTCTTGCGTTTCCTGGCCCGGCGCCTGATCGAGTTCGAATGTCATGGGACGGAGAATATCCCGCCGGAAGGGCCGCTGATCGTCTATTTCAACCATATCAATTTCCTGGACCCGGCGCTGGCGTTGGCGTTGGTGCAACGGGATATCGTCCCACTCTCCAAAGAAGAGAACCTGCGCCATCCGGTGCTCGGCCCGTTGGCGCGCCTGTATGGGGCCATCCCGGTGCGGCGCGGCGAAGCGGACGTAGAGGCGTTCAAGAGTTCGCTGGCGGTGTTGCGCGCCGGCCAGGCGCTCCTCATCGCGCCCGAAGGGACGCGCAGCGGCGATGGGCGGCTGTTGGAAGCGAAGGATGGCCTGGCGCGCCTGGCGGTGCGCTCCGAGGCTACGGTGGTGCCCATGGCCCTGGTGGGCCAGGAGGGGTTTCGGGCGCGCCTGCGCCAATTGGGGCGCACGCGCATCTCGTGCTGGGTCGGCCGGCCCTTCCGTTTTATGCTGCATACCGGCCAACGCCTCGGCCATTATGAATGGAAGAGCATGACCAACGACGCAATGGCCGAGCTGGCCGCGCTCTTGCCGCCGGCCAACCGCGGCCATTATAGCGCGCTGGTCGAACAACCGCGCCGTTGGATCGCCTATGCCTCATCAGCCTCCCCCCAATGAGGCCGGCGGGCGCATCGCCCGGCTGGCGCCGCGGAGCGCCGGGCAGCGCGCCGGCCTGCGCGCCGGCGATTGCCTGCTGACGATCAACGGCCGGCCGCTGCGCGATGCGCTGGACGCGCAATTCTACGGCGCGGACGAGGACCTGGAATTTGTCTTTCGGCGCGGCGATGACATCATGCGCCGCAGCGTCCGGCGCGCCTATGGAGCCGCCCTGGGCATCGAGTTTGAGTCGCTCCTCTTCGACGGCCTGCGCGAGTGCGGCAATCATTGCCCCTTCTGTTTCGTGCGCCAGATGCCGGCCGGCCTGCGCCCCACCCTCTATGTCTTCGATGACGACTACCGCTTTTCATTCTTGCACGCCGGCTTCGTCACCCTGACCAATCTGACCGAGGATGATTGGGCGCGCCTGGCCGAGCAACGCCTCAGCCCGTTGTACGTGTCGGTGCATGCGACGGAGCCGGCGCTGCGCCAACAAATGCTGGGCCGGCGCGACCTGCCGCCCATCCTGGAACAATTGCGCCGGCTGATCGGTCTGGGCATCGAAGTCCACACGCAAATCGTCGTCGCGCCGGGCCTGAACGACGGGCCGGCCCTGACGCAGTCCGTGGAGGATCTGGCGGCGCTTTACCCCGACGTCCTGTCTATCGGCATCGTGCCGGTGGGGCTGACGCGCTTCCAGAAGGGCCGACTGCGCCGGCCGACGCCGGCCGAGGCGGCGGTGGTCGTGGATCAGACGGCCGCCTGGCAGGCCAAACACCGCCCGGCCGATGGGATCGGGCTGGTCTACGCGGCGGATGAATGGCACCTGTTGGCCGGCCGCCCCATCCCGCCGGCCGAGTATTACGACGATTTCCCGCAACTTGAGAATGGCGTGGGCTTGACACGGCATCTGCTGGATGATTGGGCCGACCGGCGCGCCGCTCTGCCGCGCCGACCCTGGCTCGGCCGGCCGGTCGCCTGCGTCTGCGGGACGCTCATCGCGCCGACCCTGCGGGGCTTGCTGGAAGAGGCGCATGCCGTAGCCGGCGTGGAAGCGGAGCTGATTGCCGTCCCGAACCGCTTCTTCGGGGAAGAAGTGACGGTTTCCGGGCTGCTGACGGCCGGCGATGTGATTGAGGCGCTGGGGCAGCGGGCCGGCGCGTGGAGCCGCATCTGCTTGCCGCGCAGCATGTTCGACGCGACCGGCGCGGTCACGCTGGACGATTGGGACGTGGCGCGATTGGCGACGACGCTGGGCGCGCCGGTGCATCTGGCGGAGACGCTGGGAGATGTGCTGGAGGCGTGCGTCGGCGCGCTATGATTCGGCCGGCGCGCTGGCGCGCACTTCGTGGCACCCCCGACAGCGCGCTTCATAGACCTCGCTGGCCCCGACCATGATGATGGGGTCATCGAACATGGCCGGCTGGCCGTTGATGAGGCGCTGGGTGCGGCTGGCCGGCTGGCCGCATTTGACGCAGATAGCCTCGAACTTGTCTACCTGTTCGGCAATCGCCATGAGGAGCGGCATGGGGCCGAATGGCTCGCCGCGGAAGTCCATGTCCAGGCCGGCGACGATGACCCGCACGCCCCCGTTCGCCAGATGGTTGCACATCTCAGCAATGGCCCAATCGAAGAATTGCACCTCGTCAATGGCGACGACGGTGGTGTCCGGCTCCAGATAGTTCAGGACTTGCGCCGCGGTCTGCACGACCTGCGCGTCGCGATGGATGCCATTGTGCGAGGCGACGCGCATAGTCTCAAAGCGAGCGTCCAGACTATGCTTGAAAACCTGCACTTTCTGGCGCGCAATCTCCGCGCGCTTGACGCGCCGCAGCAATTCCTCGGTCTTGCCGCTGAACATGCTCCCACAGATGACTTCGATCCAACCGCCTTCGCGTTTGCCTTGCATGCGTCTTTTCTCCCGGCCTGGTGGGCGCTGCCTGACCCCCAAAGGAAAGGGGGCAGAAGAGTGTTCTGCCCCCGTGTTAAGTCATGTGAACTTACCGGCAGTCTGTGGCGACGCCGGCGGCAAGAGGGCTTACTTGGTCTTGCCCTTGCCTTCTTCCTTCTTGGACATGGCCTCATTGCGGCGCTCAAGGCGCTTCATGAAGCGGTCTACCTGGCCGGCGGTATCCACGATGCGCTGCTCGCCAGTGAAGAACGGATGACACTTGGCGCACACATCGGCGCGCAAGAGTTCTTTCGTCGAACCGACTTTCCAGGTATTGCCACAGGCGCAGATGACAGTCGCCTGGGGATAATACTTCGGATGAATCTTGGGGCGCATACTCAACCTTCTTTCTGCGGAGCTTCCATCGGCTGCTGCGGCCGTTCGGGATAAACGCTGATGCGCTTCTTGTCGCGCGCCTCGAACTCAAATTTGACGTAGCCGTCGGTCGTGGCGAAGATGGTGTGGTCACGGCCCAGGTCTACGTTGACGCCGAGATGGAAATGGGTGCCGCGCTGGCGCACGATGATCGTGCCGGCGAGGACCGCTTCGCCATCATATCGCTTCACGCCCAGGCGCTTGCTCTGGCTATCGCGCCCGTTGCGGCTGGAACCGCCGCCTTTTTTGTGTGCCATATTTTCGTCCCTCCAGCCTTACGCTTCGATCCGATCAATCAGCAGGCGAGTGAATTCCTGGCGATGTCCGTGCTTGTGGCGCAGGCGCTCTTTGTTGTGATACTTGAACGCCATCACCTTGCGAGCGCGACCCTGGGCCGTCACTTTGGCGACCACACGCGCGCCTTCCACCAACGGCTTGCCGACCGTAACCTGTTGGTCCTGGCCGATCAGAAGCACCTTCTCCAGCGTGATCGTCTCGCCGACTTCGACCGGCAACCGATCTACATTTATGGTCTGCCCCGGCTCGATATGAAACTGCTTTCCACCGGTTTCAATGACTGCAAACATCTGGCAACCTCCGAGTGTAACGTAACCGGGCGCGCCGCCGCGGCAATCCAGAGGGCCATTATAATGGGCCGGGGTGCGATTGTCAAATCGTAGAGCCAGGTTCGCCGGCGCCTCCGAACCCCCGCCCCGCCGCTTCCCGGCGGTCGGGCGTCGGCCGGCTGTTTGTTACGCATTTCACGATGTTTTGACAATCGGCGCACTTGATGCTATCATGGGGCCGCTGCGCTCCGAGACCAGCAGCAGACGGAGGACGCGCTGAATGTTGAAAGTGACTATCTGCGTGGGCAGCTCGTGTGTGGTGCGCGGCTCAGACGATCTGGCCGCCGCCCTGGAACGGCTCATTGAACGGGAAAAACTGACCCAACAGGTCGAATTGGTCGGGGCATTTTGCATGGAAGTCTGTTCCACGGGCGTCTCCATCCGGGTGGGAGAGAAGCAATACCGAGAGATTCATCCAGAAGACGCCGAGGTCTTCTTCTATCAAGAGATCTGGCCGCACGTGGCAACTGAGGAAGTCGCATGAAGGGCGGAGTGGTCAGCACCAATCTGGCGCGTTGCCGCGACTGCTATCGCTGCGTGCGGAATTGCTCCGTCAAGGCTGTGAAGGTGCAAAACGGGCAGGCGCAGATCGTGCCGGATTTGTGCATCACCTGCGGCACCTGCGTGCGGATTTGCCCCCAGAGCGCGAAGAGCGTGCGCGATGACCGGCCGGCCGTGCGCGAGGCCATTGCCGCCGGCCGCCCCGTCGTCGCCAGCGTGGCCCCCTCGGCGCCGGCTTATTTCGGCATGCTCTCTTTCTCGCAGATGGAGCAAGCCCTGCACGCGTTGGGCTTCAGCGCCGCCGGCGAGACGGCCTACGGCGCGGAGATGGTCGGCGTCATCCACAAAGAGCTGGTCGAGACCTCGCCGGAGCGTTGGCCGATCATCACCTCGTCTTGCCCGGTGGTAGTCAGCCTGATCGAGAAATACTATCCCGACCTCATCGGCCACCTGTCGCCCATCGTCTCGCCGATGATCGCGCACGGGCGTTGGTTGCGCCGGCGCTATGGGCCGGAGACCTTCGTCGTCTTCATCGGCCCGTGCATCGCGAAGAAGGCGGAGGCGCTGGACGAGCCGGTCGGCGGCGTGATTGACGCCGCGCTCACCTTCACCGAGCTGCAAGAGTGGATGGACGCCGAGCAGGTGGCTTTCCCGCCGGCGCCGGCCGTGATCGAGCCGGCGCCGCGCGTCGCGGCGCGCCTCTTCCCCATTGAAGGCGGCCTCACCGGCACGGCCAAGATGAGCACCGATCTGCTGGACAGCGACATCGTGACCACGTCCGGCCTGGGCGCATGCCAGGATGTGCTGCGGAGCATCCGTTCGGGGCAGCTCAAGGCGCGCATCGCCGACCTGCTGGCCTGCGGCGGCGGCTGCATCAACGGGCCGGCGATGGAGGGGCGCGACAGCGTGACCCTGGCGCGACAGCGCATTCTGGAATACGCGGCGCGCAGCCAGCCCCACGGCCTGCCCACCCGCGCCGAATGGCCGGCGTTGGAGCGGCATTACGCCGACCACAGCGTGCCGGCGCCGACATTCAGCGAAGAGCAAATTCGCCAGGTCTTGCGCCTGGTGGACAAGACGACGCCAGAAGACGAGCTGAATTGCGGCGCGTGCGGCTACGGCACCTGTCGCGACAAGGCCATCGCCACCCTGCGCGGCATGGCCGAAGCGACCATGTGTATCCCGTACATGCGCCGGCGCGCCGAGTCGCTGCGCCAGGTGGTCATGGATGTGACCCCCAACGCCGTCATCGTCGTGGACACGCGGCTCAAGATTCAGGATATGTCGCCTTCGGCCGAGCAGATGTTCAACGTGCGGCTGCCGGCCGTCTCCAACACGCCGCTGCAAGCGGTCATGCCGGTGGTAGATGGCTTCCTGCGCGTGCGCGACACCGGCAAATACGTCCTCAACGAGAATGTGCGCCTGCGGGACGACCTCATCATCGAGCAGACAGTGGTGCCGGTGGAAGGCCAAAATCTCCTGGTGGGCATCCTGCGCGACGTAACCGAGCGCGAGCGTCAACACGAGCAACTGGAACATATCCGCACCGAGACGTTGCAGCGCACCCAAGAAGTCGTCCAGAACCAGATGCGCGTCGCTCACGAGATCGCCCAACTATTGGGCGAGACGACGGCCGAAACCAAGATGATGCTCTCGCGCCTGGCGAAGCTGTTGCAGGAAGGGAACGGCGCATGAGGCAGTTCGTCGAGTATGCCTGGGACAGTCTGGTCAAACATGGCGAGGAGCTGTGCGGCGATTGCATCAAAGTGACGACGACGCCAAACTCCTTCGTCGTCGTGCTTTCCGATGGCCTGGGCA
>CAIQJD010000109.1 GCA_903872005.1 uncultured bacterium
CGCCTGGGCCAGCGCCTGCGTTGATATCCGACCTTGCGAAGGACATGCCACGGTGCAGGTCACGCCGATCAGCCCGCCCGACGGCAATGTCACCGTCGGCGACTTCGTCACCTTCCAGATCACCGTGACCAATGACAGCCTGCTGCCGGCGAGCGACTTCGGTTTCGATTTCATCTTCCCGCGCGAGTTCCTGCTCTCCATGACCGTTTCCCCGCCGACCACGAGCGAGACGGCCAGCGGAGGCGCCGGCTACCTGCACTGGGAGCATCAGGGGCCGCTGGGGTCGGGAGAAAGCCGCAATTTCTGGGTTGCGCTGCTCGCCGAACGGCCGACAGAGGCGGTCGGCTCGCGCGTGATCGCATCGGCGCGGCTGACTTTCCCATGTCAGGAGCTGCTTGCCGAGGCGCCGGCCCACTTCACGGTCCGCCAGCCGGCGTCGGCGTTGACGATCAGCAAAACCGTGCTGTCGCCGGCCGGCGTCATTCACGTGGGCGATAGCGTCGTGTACAGAGTCGTCATCTCCAACACGGGCGCAACGCCGCAGATCTTCGTGGTGGAAGACGCTTTTCTCGCCGCCGAGTTCGCTTACGCAGGGCCGGCGCCATACTACTTGCACACCGACGGCGTCAACATGAGGCTCGGCTTCGGGCCGTTCACGCTTGGGGCTGGCGAGAGTCTCGCCGTCGAGCAGAGCCTCACCACCCTCATTCCAAGAATCGCCGGCAACGGTCTGCGCAACTGCGCTGGCGTGCTCCTGAAACAGCCAGATGGCAGCTTCAGCCTGACGCCTGTCGCCGAGTCGTGCGCGTCGATTGACGTCGCGCCGCCCCAGGGCGACGGCGCCGCCTCGGTCAACAAGCGGCTCACCGCGCCGACTACCCATGTGGCGCGTGTGGGCGATTGGCTGAACTACCACATCTGGCTGACCCTGGCCGGCGCGGCCCCATCGGCCGTGACGATCGTGGATCACCTGTCCGATGCGACTTGCGTGGAGGAGGGCGCCGACCGGATGGTCAGAGTCGAGGGACGGGTGACGGGAGCCGAGATGTGGCGTGACGCGCGCGCCGCACACTCCTGCCGGCCGCTGATCAACACGGCCGATCTGACTGCCGTCTGGCCCGACGGACGTCGCGTTTCAGGGACTGCACAGGACTACGTCTACATTTTGGGACCGGATGACAACCCCGGCACGCTGCTGGTCGTCAAGAAGGAGTTGATCGAGCCGGCCGGCGGGGCGATTGTGGGGAACACGATCAAGTTCCGTGTCACGATCACCAATCCCACGGGTCTGACCTTCAACACCGTGCCGCTGGACGACCGCTACGACAATCCGTGTCTGCGCTTCATCGCCGCGAGCCGGCCGCCCAATAGCGTGACTACCGAAGGCCCCACTTCGATCCTGCATTGGGACAACATCGGGCCGCTGGGGCCGGGGGCCAGCGTAATCATGGAGCTAACCTATACGGCGACAGGGGTCTGTCCCGACGCCAAGAACTGCGCCGAGGTGCGCTACGCGGTTGGGGCCGAGAACGCCACGCAGGCATCGTGCGCCATCGTGCCAATCGGCGGCGCAGCGCCGGCGTTGGAGTTGCGTAAGACGCGGACATCGGCCAGCCCGGCCGCGCCCGGCGCTATCGTCACATGGCAGATCGTCGTCACCAATACGGGCGACATGCCCATCAGTACCGTGCCGCTGCTCGACTGGTCGGCGCCGGCCGACTTCGAGTTCGTGAGCGCCGCGCCGACCCCCAGCCACACGTATCCCGATGGCTCGCTGACGTGGGACAACCTGGGCGCGCTGTTGCCCGGCCAGAGCCGCAGCGTGAGCCTGCAATTGCGGGCATCACGGCCCGGCATCGGCCTCGAGAACTGCGCCGGCACATCCCTGATGGTGGGCACTACCGTCATCAAGAAGACGGACTGCGCCACGGTAGATGTCCTGATCGCCAATGGGCCGGGCCTCCGCGTGTACAAAGAACGCGTCTGGCCGGCCCCTGGCGTGCCGGTGGCCGTCGGCGACTCGATTCGCTATAGTATCAAGGTGCTCAACGTGGGCTCGGTCCCGCTCACCGACCTGCGCATCTTCGACAGCTTCAGCCCGTCATGCTGGCAGTTCGTGGGGATTGACAACCCGGGTCTGGCCACTCACTTCACCTCGGCGGGAGGCGTCTACTGGGATGTGCCCGTGCTGCCGGCCGGCACAGCGAGCAGTATCGAAGTGACCCTGCAGGCCATCGGCGCGTGCGCCACGGCCCAGAACTGCGCCCTGGCGCGCGCCCGAGTCTCGGCGGATGCACTGATACAAGACG
>CAIQJD010000110.1 GCA_903872005.1 uncultured bacterium
CCCAAACCGGCAGCAGTCCGGCCGGCGCGTCCTGCGGCCCGAACAGGTTTGTGACCGCATCCACGTTGGGCAAAGCATCCAGCAAACGCGTCGCCTCGGCCAGATCGCGCGTCAGCGCCGGCCGGCGCTGTCCCGTCACGCCATCCACCACGAAGGGAATGCCGCCGCTATTGTGAAAGAGCGCCGCGCCGGCCCCGATCGGCCTGCTCCGCTTCCCATCCAACGTGCGAAACTCCCGCAGCGGCGCGATGGCCCGCTCGGCCTGCCGCGTCACTTCTGGCGGGATATAGGCCCGCCCGCCGGCCACGCGACACCCCAGCCCGGCCAACATCTCCGTCGCGCCGGCATGTTGCAGCGCGATGCCCACTTCTGCCAACAGCCGATACGCGACCTCTTCGATCTGCGCCAACGCCTGCTCCGAAGGCAAAGGCAGGCCGGCATAGCGTTCCCGCATCTTCGAGTTTGTCCTTTCTCAGCGCCGTCCCCGGCTCACATGATCCCTTCATAGGGGCGCTGTGCCACACCATGATAGACCCAGCGAATCATCGTGATGAAATCATAGACCGGCAGCCGCACGGCCCGCTGCACCGCCGCCGCAAAGGGCGGCATGTCGCTGCATTCCAGCAAGATCGCCCCGGTATCCGGATGCGCCGCAACCAGCCGGCGCGCCGCTTCCACGACCTCCGCTTCCACCTTCGCCGGCGTGAACTCGCCGCGACTGTACGTGATCTTGGCGAACTCCGGCTCATCCTCCAGCCCCACCACCGTCACCGGGATATCCGGCGTCACGCCGCAATTTTGCAAGATCGCCGGCGTCATGGCCGGCCCATCCGCGCAGAGGATGCCGATGCGGGTCCCTGGCTTCAATCCCCGCGCAATCAACGGGACCTGCACCAGACTGGACAGGTAGACCGGCACATCCAGCGCCGCCGCCGCCTGCCGCTGATAGTGCCCCAGATAGCCACACGCGCCGGCAATGGCCCGCACGCCCTCACGCTGCAGCTCCTGGCCGGCCTCGACGATCGCGTCCAGCACCGCCGGGTCGCCCCGATGAATCTTGTCCTGCGTCCCGCCGCGCAGCGCCTTAAGCCGCACCGGGAACGGGTACGTCGTCGCATTCACCACATTCCCCGGCAACAGCGGATACCACACGTCCAGGTGAATGATGCCGATGGCATGGCCGGCGATGAGCTGCCCCTTCGGCCAGGCAATGCTCTGCCCCCATTCAGGAAACGCGTAGCCCATGCGCCCCCCTATTGCAACGAGAGATAGACGATCAGATTGGCGACGTGCATGACGAACTCGGCCGTCACTTCCACATTGATGGAAGTCGTCGCCTCCGGCGTCCAGTGCTTCGTGTTCTCCCAGTGCCCATCCGCGAACTGATTGGCGCAGAACCACTCGGCCATGCGCGCCGTCCAGTCGAGATACGCCGGCTCACGCGTCGCCGTCCACAACAGGCCGGCGCCCCAGCCCGACTTGCACGTCTGCTGCGACTGCCATATACACGCGTCGCTGGTCATCGAGAATCGCTCATACTCCCGCGCCAGATCGAGCCATTGTGGCTCGCCCGTCGCCAGATACAGCTCCGCCAGGAACGCCGCCGCAATGCCGCCATTGAAATGATGCTGCCACGGCAGGTTCTTGTGCGTCACGTAGCACTCCACGGTCTCGCCGGCGCGCGGCTGCATCGTCAGCCCGCCGGCCGGCGTCCACACCGCGTACAGCTTATGCTCAAAGTCCGGCTGCGCCTCCCGCAGCCGCTTGAACCACTGGCCGGCCTTGCGCGCCGCATCAATCTCGCCCGTCAAGATATAGGACATGCCGCCTTGCGCCGTTGGGAAGATCTCTTGCTCACCCTGGGGCGTGCGCTCATTCCACAGATGCCACAATCCCCCCGTATGGGGATCCTGCCATTCCAGCAGCCGGCGCGCCCCCGGATAGACGATGTCGAACCGCTGCAACATGGACGCCCCCACCAGCAAACACGCCAGTGGATACGAGCCATAGCGCGCCTCAAACCCGCCTTGCGGACTGACGCCTTCAAACGCGCCCTCCGGCGTGAACATATAGCGCCGAATCCAATCCAGATTGCGGCTGGCCGCCGTCAGCTCACCCATCAGGGCAAAGGCCCACGGCACGCGATAATAGAAGAGCCGCTCAGTCGCCGGCCCAATCGAGCCATCGTCATTCATCAAATTCAACAGCCAGTCCGTGCCGCGCCGCGCCGCCTGCCGGCAATTCGCCAGTACTTTCTCAATGTCGTATCCCATGTTATCTCCTCCCCACTTTACCCTTTCAGACCACAGAGTTCGCGCAACGTCCCATCCAACGCGCCATC
>CAIQJD010000111.1 GCA_903872005.1 uncultured bacterium
GCGCGCCTATGTTCTGGACGACCCCGCCCGCGGCATCGCCGATCACGAACTGCAGCTCGCCTTTGCTGCGCGCTGGTCCGGCACCCCAGTCGCTGACGGTGAGGAGGTGCAAGCACTGCGCGCGATTGATGCCGCGACGCTCGGCGACTGGATCGCGCGGGCACCGAAGGACTTCACGCCCTGGTTCCTGCACGAGCTGGCCTGTCGTCCCGGGCTTGGCGCATTTGCCGGACTCGGCAGCGCCAACCACCGCACTTGAGCCGGCCCGCTTTGCGGTGATGGTCAGCCCGCGCGGTTCGGCATCAAGAGCTTTCACGCGGAATTCATCGCTGCGCGCCCACAGTCCTGGCCTGCCCTGCCGAAGACGGCTCTCCGGCCGACCCCACGGCTGGCGCAGTACGGAGAGCCACCGCCTTCATAAGCCGCCCCCCATGAGCAGCCCCGAATGAGTAGTCACGCCAGCATCCTGATCGTCGAAGATCACCCCGCACTGGCGGAAACCGTCGGCGACTATCTCGAAGCCAAGGGCTATCAGGTCGACTTTGCCGCCGATGGCGTCATGGCCATGCAGCTGACGTCAACTGAACACTTCGACGCCATCGTGCTTGATCTGATGCTGCCGCGGATGAACGGCATCGAGGTCTGTCGCCGCTTGCGTCAGGAAGCACAGAATACGACGCCGATTCTGATGCTGACGGCCCGCGACCAGCTGGACGACAAGCTGAAGGGGTTCGAAGTCGGCGCCGATGACTATCTGGTCAAGCCATTCGAGCCGGCCGAATTGACGCTGCGTATCCGCGCCCTGTTGGCGCGTGCCCGCGCCGCGCGCGGCGTGGAGGAACAGAAAGCGCCTGAAGCGCAGTTTTGGAGCGTCTTCTCCTTGCGCGGCGGGACCGGCCGTTCCTCCGTTGCCGTCAACCTGGCGGTATCGTTGGCCGGCCTGTGGAACGCCGAAGTCGCCCTGGTGGACATGGCCTTCGAGATGGATCAGGACGCCATGCTGCTCAACTTGCGCCCCAAACGCTCGTGGAGCACGCTGGCCGAGACCGATCCGGAGCGGGTGGATGAGGACGTCGTGATGGGGCATCTCGAACGCCACGAATGCAGAGTCTCCGTATTGGCGGCGCCCCCATCGCCGGTATCCGCCAGCCTGATCACCCCCAAGTTGATCGGGCATGTCCTGGACACGCTGAGCCGGCGTTTCCCCTACATCGTCTTGGATCTGCCGCCATCTTTCTCGGAAACAAATCTGGCTGTATTGGACGTATCTGACCTGATATTCTTGATGCTGACGCCAGAGCTGGCCGGCCTGAAGGCCGCCCGCACGGCCATTGATCTCTTCGACTCCCTGGGCTATGCGCATGAGCGCATCCAGCCCGTATTGAACTGGGTGTTCCCCAAGCGCGGCCTACCCCAACGCAACATCGAAGATGCGCTCGGCATGCCCATGGCGGCCGTCTTGCCCTATGAGCAAACCGCCTTTGTGGACGCCATCAACAGCGGCATCCCCCTGGTAACAGGCAACCCGATGCTGCGACCGGCGCTGGAGATACAGCGTTTGGCATTGCAACTCAGCGCGTCAACGATGCAGGGGCGCGCCCCGACCCCGCCCACCGAAATGATGCAGCGAGTCAAGAGCGCGTTTGGCCGTTAGCGCGCGCCGGCCGGCCCAGCGTGACGGAGTGAAGGGATGAACAAAGTACGCACGCTCATTGTGGACGATACGCTGTTCGTTCGCATGATGCTGAAACAAATCCTGGTCAAATCCGAGTTTGACGTGGTAGGCGAGGCCGGCGACGGCGCCGAGGCGGTCGCCAAATACGAAGCGCTACGCCCCGACCTGGTACTCATGGACATCATCATGCCCAGCATGAGCGGCCTCGATGCTGTCCGCACGATTATGATCCGCTATCCCGCGGCGCGCATCGTCATGTGCAGCGCCTTAGGCCAAGAGAGCGTCATCGCCGAAGCAGTATCCGCCGGCGCGCGCGACTACATCACCAAACCTTTCGTGCCCGACCAGGTGTTGCGTGCGCTACGCAACACCGTCGGAGCTACTGTCCCCTGAGGATTGTATGACCCCACAAAACCATCTTCCCAACATCATCGCCGGCATCGCCGGCGAACTGGCTCTGCCGCGCGCGGCCGTAGAGCGCACCGTCACCCTGTTGGACGAAGGCAACACCATCCCCTTCATCGCCCGCTATCGCAAAGAAGTCACTGGCGGCATGGACGAGGATCAGCTCCGCAAACTCGAAAGCCGGCTGGGCTACCTACGCGGCCTCTTCGAGCGCAAGGACGCCGTCATCCGCAGCATCTCCGAACAGGGCAAGCTCACCCCCGAATTGGAAGCGCAGATCCACGCGGCGACCACCTTGCAGGAAGTCGAAGACCTCTACCTGCCCTATCGGCCTAAACGCCGGACCCGCGCCTCCATCGCGCGCGAGAAAGGGCTGGAGCCGCTGGCGCAACTGATCCTGCAACAGCCCCTGGGCCGGCGCACTCTGGAAGAACTGGCGCAACCCTACCTGACCGACGCCGTCCCTTCGGCCGAAGCGGCCTGGGCCGGCGCGCGCGACATCGTCGCCGAGATGGTCTCCGAAGATGCCGTCACGCGCCAAATCCTGCGCGAGCTGTTCGCCAAGAAGGGCGAATTGCTCAGCGACGTCAGCGACGAGAGCAAAGACGCCGGCGGCAAATACCGCGACTACTATACCTTCGGAGAGCCGCTCGCGGCCATCCCTCCGCATCGGCTCCTGGCCCTGCGACGCGGCGAAAAAGAAGAGGTACTCAAGACCAGGCTCGAAGTGGATGCCAAACAGGTCGAGCCGATTCTGGGCAGTCGCTTCATCAGTAACCCCAAGTCCGCCCTGGCCGGCCAATTGGACGCCGCGCGGAGCGACGCGTATGACCGGCTGATCGAGCCTTCCGTCGAACGCGAAGCTCTCAACGCGCGCCAGGAAGAAGCCGATGCCCATGCCATCACCCTCTTCGCCGCCAACCTGCGCCAACTGTTGCTGCAATCGCCGCTGCGCGGCCGGCGCATCATGGGCGTGGACCCCGGTTACCGCACCGGCTGCAAGGTCGCCGTCGTGGACGAAACCGGCCGCTATCTGGCCGGCGTGACCATTTATCCGCACCCGCCGGCCAACAAGGCCGCCGAAGCCAGGCAGATCCTCGCCGCCCTGGCGCGCCAGCACCGCGTCGACATCATCGCCATCGGCAACGGCACCGCCTCGCGCGAGACCGAGGCCCTGGCTGCCGAGTTAATCGAGACAGAGAAGCGGCTGTCCTACGTGATGGTCAGCGAGGCCGGCGCGTCGGTCTATTCGGCCTCCGAGCTGGCCCGCGATGAGCTGCCCGACCTGGATGTCTCCATGCGCGGGGCGGTCTCCATCGCCCGCCGGCTGCAAGACCCCCTGGCCGAGCTGGTCAAGATCGAGCCGCGCGCCATCGGCGTCGGCCTCTATCAGCACGACGTGGATCAAAAGCGCCTGGGCGAAGCGCTGGATGCCGTCGTCGAATCGGCAGTCAATCATGTCGGCGTGGATGTGAATACCGCATCGCCGGCCCTGCTGCAATATGTCGCCGGCCTCAACCGGCGCATCGCCGCCGGCGTGGTCGCCCATCGCGACGAGCATGGCCCCTTCGGCAACCGCGACGGGCTACGCAAGGTCAAGGGCCTCGGCCCCAAAGCCTTTCAGCAGTCGGCCGGCTTCCTGCGCGTGCGCGACGGCGACAATCGCCTGGACAATACGCCCATTCACCCCGAATCATACTCTGCCTGCGGCCGGCTCCTGACCCACCTGGGCCTGAGCGCCGACATGCCCGACCTGCCGGCGCGCGTCGCCGGGCTGGCGGCCGGCCTGGACTATCCGGCCCTGGCCCGCAAGCTCGACATCGGCGAGCCGACACTGCGCGACATGGTGGAGAGCCTGCAACGCCCCGGCCGCGACCCGCGCGACGACCTGCCGGCGCCCATCCTGCGTAAAGACGTCCTTTCGATGGAAGACTTGCGCGAGGGCATGACCCTGCGCGGCACGGTGCGGAATGTGGTGGACTTCGGCGCTTTCGTGGATATCGGCGTTAAGCGCGACGGCCTGGTGCATGTCTCCGAGATGGCCGATCACTTCGTGCGTAGCCCGCTCGAAGTGGTCAAGGTCGGCGACATCGTCAACGTCAAGGTGCTGGCGGTGGATATCCCGCGCGGGCGGATCAACTTAAGCATGAAAGTGTAGCGGAGCGATCAGCCGGCCGGCCTCCGCTCTGTGGATTGCGAAGGCTTGCCTTCGCCGGCTGCGCGGCAACCATCGGCAAATACGCGCCGGCGCCGATCCTGTGGAGCACGAAGGGCACGAAACGGTCGCGAAAGACACGAACCCGAAGCCGGCGCGAGTGCGCCGCCGGCCGGCTGTGCTATAATGAAGGCATCGGCGAGGGTGTGTCAATGTCGGCAACACTACCTGATGATCCCATAGACCCTGACCCACTGGATCCGGAGGATGAAGCCTTCTTGAGAGCGATTCGCGAAGGCGAGTCCGCCGAAAGGGTGGGTCGGGAAGCAGTCTTTGAGTACCTGAATCGTTGCGCCGGTCAGGGCGACTATACCGCGGAACGCGCGGCGATTTTCGCCGGCCTGAGCGTGGACGATATCATCACTGAGATCGAGCGGGAGCGCGGTCAGGCTGCAAGCCGGCCGGCACCGCAGCAATAGGCGTCACTTTGGTCTCCGGGCGGGGCATCCGTTCCACATGGGGGGACAGGAGCAAAGACTCATGCCAGACGAGAACGCCGCCTTTCAACGTGGCAAAGACTTCTTCGAGCAGAAGGACTATGAGGCCGCCGCGCGTGAATTCGAGGCCGCCATCCAGGCCGAGCCGCGCCGCGCCGAATGCCAAGCCTGGTATGCGCGCACCCTGATCTGCCTGGGCCGGAGCGCCGAAGCCATCAAGGTCGCGGAACGAGCCGAAGCCCTCCAATCCTCTTGCGCCATGGCCCACTATGCCCTTGCCAATGCCTGCAACGACAACGACCAGAACGACCTCGTCATCGCCCACTACTACTCGGCCCTGCACCACGACCCGCTGTTCGTCGCCGCGTACAACAATCTCGGCATCGCGCTCATTGCCAAACGCACCTACCAGCGCGCGATTGACAATCTCAGCCGGGCCATTGATCTGGCCCCCAGGGATGCCACAGCCTACATCAATCGTGGGCTTGCCTACGATCTGGCCGGCCGGCCGACCCAGGCGAAGCGCGATTTTGACATGGCCTGTGAGATCGCGCCAACCAATCCAACTGCCTTCTATAGCAGCGGCGTCTTCTACCACAAGCTGGGCAATTTGGCCCGCGCCGCGGCCGATTTCAGCCGCGTCATCCACCTGGACGCCGCGCATAAGCCGGCGCACATAGCCCTCGGCGATGTCAGCGTTGAATCCGGTGATTTCGGCCACGCCATCTCCGACTACTGGAAGGTCATCGAGCTGGATCCAGTCTTCGCGCCGGCCTACCATCGCCTCGGCCTCGCTCTGACAGCCAAGGGCGAGTACGCAGATGCCATCCACCACTTCACCCGCGCCCTGACGCTGCGCCCGGACGAGGCGTACTTTTTCGAGGGACGCGCCTGGGCCAAGCGCGCGATCGGGGACGTCGAAGGACACTTGTTGGACATGGGCCGCGCCTGCCGGCTGCACGGGCCAAGCCCCTATTTTGATCAGGCTCGCCAGCCAACCTGGGATCAGCTACACAAGCACGTGGCTGAGACGCTCTGCCCCGAGCTGAACAGCACCAACGAATTCGTGTTGAATTACTACCCCGGCACGATCCGTTGGGGCAAACCTGGCCGCCTCGCGGTACTGACCGGCGCGGCCAAAGCGCAGCGCTTCGCACATATCGGCTTCGGCTATCTCTGTCTCTCGACCCACGGCGTCCACGTCTTCGCCTTCAGCGACCTCAGCCGGACATGGTTCAATCGGCGCAAGGAGCGCGGCATACAGACCACAGACGAGTCCTGGTCATTCCCGTACAGACACCTTAAGAGGTCGCGTCCAGAGGGCGCCCAAATCCTCGTGGAAACGTCGGACGATTCGTTCAGTTTCCAGCCGCACTATGCCTCCCAGTTGGAAATCTTGCCCGGTATCCAGTTTGGCCTGAACGACCGGCTCCTGCGTCAGTGGGATGCGCCGGCCGCGCCGAAGATGTCGCCTGACGATTTCATCGCAAAAATGGATCAGTTGGTGGCGTTGAAACAGAGCGGAGCGCTGTCCGACCAGGAATTTGAGGATCAGA
>CAIQJD010000112.1 GCA_903872005.1 uncultured bacterium
CCCCACCGGCCGTAGGAGCCGGCCTTGTGCCCGCCCTATCCCCACCGGCCGTAGGAGCCGGCCTTGTGCCCGCCCTGTCCCCTGCAGAAACCCCGGCGATGACGCCGGCGACCAGCACACCCAGCGCCCCGAAGAGCGGGATCGCCGCGTGGTGGCCGACGATGGGATCCACCAGGGCCAGCCGCTCCGCCAATATCCGGTTCACAAAGGCAGAGACGAGATTCGCGACCGGCGGATACCGCTCCTGGCGCGCAAAGGTGTAAACGTAGAAATAGGGCTTCGTCTCGGCCAACGCCCAGCGATTTTTGAGCGTCTCAAAATCGAGCCAGGCGCGGTCACCGCTGGTCCAGAAGCGCAGGTAGAGGTCGCCGGACATGAAATTCTCCGGCTCGTCCCAGGTGATCCCATAGCGACCCAGGGTCAGCCAGCCGGCCAGCAGGAAAGCCGCTGCCAGCGCCACGCTGACCAGCAAAACGCCGCGCCGGCCGTTCATGGCAGCCACTCGACGCGCGCCGCCGCCAGCCGGCGCGCCGGCCAGGGCTGGCCCACATAGCGCCAGCAGCCGTCGTCGTCTGCGGCTTCAATGACCGAGCCGGCCGCCGCGCCCCGCGCCCCCAGCAACACATACGCCTGGCCGGCCTGCCAAACGCCGGGCGTCGCGCCGAAGCGCGCCAGCGCCTCCTGCAGCGCCGGCGACGGCGCGGCGCCGACTTGCGCCGCGAAGACGATGATGGAGCCGGCCGGCAGCGCCGCGACGACAGACGCGACCTTCTCCGCCCTGCCAGCCAGCGCCAGATCATCCTGCAACCAGTCCGCGCGGCTGGCCGACCCGCCAGGCAGGGTCAACAGCCCGACGCAGGAACGACAATTGGCGCCGACGTTGTAGCGCTTGCCGGCGGCATACACATCGGCGTAGCCGGCGGCGGCCGCGGCGGCCAAATCTATCGGCGCGCTCACGCCGCTCGCCCCAATCTGGCGCGCCAGGGTCGGCGCGGCCCCGCCGACGCAATGCCAGCGCAGATGTTGCGCGTCCGGGCCGGCCGGCGCGGCCAGCTCCAGCCGGCGCGTTTCGAGACTCTCAGCCGAGAACGCCATGTCGCCGATGGGGCTGTCGTTCAGCCATGCCGTGCAGCGCGCCGCGCCGGCCGCGCTGCGCGCCGTCAGCGCCACCGCGCGCCGGCCCGCGCCGCCGGCCGGCAAGAACAGCCCGCCATCCTCGGCCTCGTTCCAGACGATAGACTGGCCGGCCTCCTGGTCGTCATTGGGCGACCAGCCCTTGAGCAAGAAGGGGCGCGCCTCTGGGACGCCCAGGGTCAGCGCGCCGCCGGCCGCCTCCGCGCCCAGGGCGTAAACCTGCCTCGTCCCGAAATCGCCGACCAGTTGCAGCGCGCCGCGCGCCTGGGCCGCCTCGACGGCCGCCCGCTGCGCCGGCGGCATCTCCTCCTGGCGCGCCAGGGCATAGCGCACCCCCAACCCGCGCAACGCCGTCAGGCTGGCCGCGTCGGGAAAACCCTGCATCACCTCCGTCAGCGCCAGATAGCCGGCCGGGAAGAAGCCGCTGTAGCCATTCACTAGCCGCTTCCAGTGCAGCGTCGAGGCGCTCACATAGCCGACTTCATGCCGCAGCGCCGGATAGATGTCCATGGGCAGCTCGACCACGGCGAAGTCGCCGGCCTGTTGCGCCAGCCAGGCATAGGCCGCGTCGCCGGCCGCGACCGGCTCCGTCGGCCAGGGCCACACCGCATACTCCAGGCTCAGGATC
>CAIQJD010000113.1 GCA_903872005.1 uncultured bacterium
AGAAAGAGATCCAGGCTCAGGTCCGCCAGGCTGCTGCCGGCGCAGGGGCGCGCGTCAAAGGGGATCGCCAGCGCCGTGCGCCGCTCACTGAGGATGCGCTCTTCGGTTTCTGTGGCGATGGCGCGGCGTGGCCCCACCCGGATATGCACTTGTCCGCGATAGCGCACCGGCGGCAGATCCGAGGGCAATACTTCCACGACGGCGATATCCTGGCCGGCCGGCAGCGTCCATTTCCTGACGGTCATCGCCGGCAGCGGCAGGATATTCCCATCGGAGCGAATTGCCGCGAGGTTGTTCAGTAGCTCATCGGTGACTTGCATTCCGACCGGTCTCCCATCGTTCGCCACGCCGATGAGCAGATAGCCGGGCTTGCGATGGTCGGGAAAGTCGTTGGAGAAGGCGCAGATCGCTTCAGAGAACTTGTGCCTATCGTTGAGTGAGACTGTGCGTTCCACTCGGTCCGACTCGATATCCTGCATCAGGTCGAGCAATTCCCGTTCGTTCAGCATCGGTCTTCCCTCTATCGGGGCGTGATAGGGTCATGTTCGTTTCAAGCATACTCGGTTCCCCTGAATCTGTCAACGGCCATGTCTTCACCCTCGCCCAACCGCACCCATTCCACCGTCTGCGCGGCGCTGTCATACAGCGCATACGCGATCCCCGGCCCATCGTCGGGCAAGCCCACGCTGCCCACGCCGATCACGTAGCGCACCCCGCGCCGGCCGTCGGCCACCGAGAAGGCCGGCCCAGACAGGGGGCGCAGCCGGCCGGCCTGGTCGAACCGCCAGCCGGCCTGCGTATGCGTGTGCCCATGAAAGAAGATGGCGCGCTGGCGCGTCCCCATCTCCGCCAATGTCTGCCAGACGGTTGCTTCATGCTCGTTGAGATAGGGGAAGAGCGCGCCCCAGCGCGCCCCAGACTCGATCTTGTAACGCCGAAAATCGGCCGGCGAGCGCAACCCGGCCGGCGCATAGGGGACGGCGTGGGCCGCCAGGAAGCCGCCTTCGTCCAGCAGCGCCGGCAGGCCAGCCACGTAGTCGCGGGTCGCCGGCGGGAAGCTTTCCTCGCTGGAGACCTCCCAGTTGCCAAAGACGCCGGCCGCGCCGGCCTCGATGAGCAGGGCGTAGCATTCGGGGTTGCCAATGTCGCCCAGGAAGAGGATGCGCCCGGCGGCGCGCCGGCGCGCGTCGGCCAGGGCGCGGCGCAGCCGCTCCGTTTTGCCGTGCGCGTCGGATACCAGGGCGTAGCGCATCACGTCTCCCAGTCATAGCACCAATAGGCCAGGCCGCGCCAGCGCCCAAATTCGGCGAAGGCGCCGGCGATCTGGCGGTCGGTCGGGTCCTGGCCGGCGAAGAGCTGCCTCCGCATCAGCGTGCGCGCCCAGGTGTCTACCGGGATGCGCTCGGCGCGGCCCAGCAACAGCATCATGCTCGACGCGGCGTAGTCGCCGACCCCTTTGACGCCGCGCAGCGCCTTGTAAAGCTGGCCGGCGTCCAGCGAGTCGTCTTCCCAGGCGGCGAGGTCCAGCGCGCCGGCGTCAACCCGCTCGGCCAGCTCGGCGAGGTAGGGGCCGCGGTAGCCCAGGCGCAGCTCGCCGCTACGCAGGCGGTCGGCCGCGCCGGCCAGGCGCGCCGGCCCCGGAAAAGCGCGCATCGTCGTATCCCAGGGCGTCGGCGCGCCGAGGGTCTCGACCAGCCGGCGCGTCATGCTCTTGGTGCCGGCCCAACTGATATTGGTGGTCAGGAGCGTCTTGACCAGGTCCTCGAAGAGGCTCCCACAGCGCAGGATGCGCCCCTTGCGCCGTTGGCGCACGCCCTCAAAGCCGGCCTTGTCTGCGCACAGGCGATAGAATTCGGTCAGGTCCGTGTCCAGCGATAGCATGCGCCCGACGCGCCGGCGCAGCGTTTCCAGGTCGGCCGGCGCCAGGGGCGCGGCGTGCTGGATTTCGACGGCGACCGAAGGCCGGCCGGCCTCCGACGCGTCGCGCAGCGCCAGCAGAACTACCGCGTCGCCGATCTCTTCCGGCCGCCATAAGACGCCGGCGTCAGCCTCCCAGCGAAACGGCGCCAGTTGCGGCCAGCCGTGCGATTCTACGGTTGCTCGAAAGTGGAACTGCGCCGGCGGCGTCAGGGTCAACGACGTGCTGTGAACCATTTCCGACCTCGTGCGCCAGGGATAAGCTACTCGATCAGGCCCAGGGCGCGCGCCCGGGCGATGGCCTGGGTGCGGCTCCCCACGCCCAGCTTGCCATAGATGTTGTTGATGTGGCGCTTGACCGACCCATCGGCGATGTAGAGCTTGTGGCCGATTTCGGCATTGGCGAGGCCGGCCGCGATGAGACGCAACACTTCGATCTCGCGCTCGCTCAGCGGCTCGACCAGGCGTTGGTCGGGGGCGCGCCTGGGGGCCGCGCCGGCCAGCTCGGCGGCCTGGCGGGCATGGCCGGCGGCCAGCTCCGGCCAATCATGGGTTTCGTACCAGATGGCGGCCTTGCGGTGCAGCATCAATTGCTCCTGGGCGCTGAGGCTCAGGCGCAGCACTTCGGCGAAGAGGACATGATAGCGATACCATTCGCGCCGATTGTCCAGGGGCGCCAGGAAGAGGTTGGCGCTCTCCAGGCGCTCCAGCACGGCCTGAGAATCGTCGCGGCCGGTCAGGGCGTCGCACAGCGGCGCACACATCCGCTCCACGATGGCCGTCTGGCGCAGGAATTCGCGCAGCGGTTCCGGCTCGCGCTGCAACACCTCGGCCATCAGATAGTCCACGATGTAGCGGTCGTTGCCGGCGAAGGCGGCCACGAACGCTTCGGCGGCCGGCTGTTGGCGCAGCGCCAGGCCGGCCAGTTGCAGGCCGGTGATCCAGCCTTCGGTGCGCGCAGCCAGAGCGGCCACGTCCGCCGGCGATAGCTCCAGGCGCATCGTCTGGCGCAAGAAGGCGGCGGCCTCTTCCTGCGTGAAGCGCAGGGCGCTCTCGCGGATTTCGGTCAATTGATCACGCGCCCGCAAGCGCGCCAGGGGCAGGGGCGGGTCCTCGCGCGCCCCGATGACGACGTGCAGGCCGGCCGGCGCGTGGGCCAGCAAGAAGGCCAGCAGATCATGGACGGCGAACGCGTTGATGAGGTGGTAATCGTCGAGGACGAGCAGGCGCGGCTCGCCGGCGTCCGCCAACGCGTTGATCACCGCGATCATCTGCGCCTGGGGCGCATCGGCCGGCGGCGCGACGACTTCCAGCGCTGCGGCCACGTAGCGCGCGAAGCATGCCGGGGCGTTGTCGCCGGCGTCCAGGGTGAGCCAGGCGACGCGCCGGCCGGCCGCGCCGGCCCATGCCCGGATCAGCGTCGTCTTGCCGAAGCCCGGCGGCGCGGAGACCAGCGTCAGGCGATGGCCCTGGCGCAGCCCTTCTTCCAGTCGCGCCAGAAGGCGGGCGCGTGTGACCAGATCGGGCCGCGCCGCCGGCGGCTGTATCTTCGTGGAGAGCAAAGTCTCTGCGGTCATCAGGTCAGCCTGTGCGATGCGCCGGGCTAGG
This sequence comes from uncultured bacterium, assembly GCA_903872005.1. The sequence goes on from CAIQJD010000113.1 coordinate 3,526, forward strand.
CGGTAGGTGGCGCGTCGTCGGGAGGCGGGACGATGGTCGGTTCGGCGGCCGGCGGGGGAACCAGGCCGGCCAGGCGGCTTCGCAGCTCCTCGGCGCGCCGGCGCGCCAGGTAGACAACGTAGGCCAATCCGCCGGCCAGGACAAAGAACATGGTCGCCAGCCCCAGGGCCGGCGGCAAGACGCCGGAAGTCGGAATGAAGATCACGAAGGCGATGGCGGCGGCCGGCCAGGCGATGTAGCTGACCACGCGCCAGGGCAGCCAGCCGTTCCACAGCCAGAAGGCGTGGGCCAGGCCGCCCAGCGCGGCGAAGAGGAGCGCCAACGCCAGGGCGACGTGAATGATGGGAGCGACGAAGACCGTGATGGCTGCCAATCCGCCCAACAACAGTAGGTAGAGCGTCACCATGAGGGCGTTGCTCAACAGGTCATAGCGCCGGCTCTCCTGGGCCAGCGTGCGTTGCGCTTCGGCGTCCAGGACTTTGACGGCAATCAGCGGGATCGCCAGATCGCGCAGCCGGCCCAACAGGCCGTAGAGCGCGGCGTGGTCGGGGACTCTGCCTTGCAGCAGCGACTCGCCGTCGGCCGAGGAGACGGCCAGGTCATCGAACCAATCGGCCCATTGTTCGGGAGAGAGCCGGCCTTTGACGCGTATCTCATAGAGGAAGGGCGGCTTGACGAGTTCCGCGTCCTGGACGGGGGGCTGGTATTGACTGTTCATAGGCTTGACTCCAATTTGAATCGAGATCGTCCAATCACAGCCCAATTATCGCGCCGGCGTCGGCGCAACGTCATCCATCAAAAGGCGCATCGTCGGGTGTAGCCGCGCCTCAGTCCCACAGAGAGAGCTGGCGCGCCGGCCGGCGGCCATCCAACAACACGTATTCGCCGGCGCGCGCCACATTGGCTCCCATTGTATGCAGGTGACTCAAATCCGTCAACCGGCCGCGCCGGCGCTCCCGAATGATACGCTCGGCGATCAGCGGGCCGATGCCCGGCACGCGCAAGAGTTGCTCGCGGCCGGCAACGTTCACCTCGATCGGAAACTGGTCGGGGTGGCGGTCTGCCCAGGCTTGCTTGGGGTCGCGCTCGCTGGGCAGGTTGCCTTGTCCGTCGAAGACCAGATCGTGGAAGGCATAGCCATAGCGCCGCAGGAGGAAGTCAGATTGGTACAGGCGATGCTGGCGCAGTTTCGGCGTGGGGGCGTGATCCTCCAGGGGCGTGCCGGCGACCGGCCGCAGGGCGCTGTAGTAGGCCCGCGCCAGCCCCAGCTCGCCGTAGAGTCGCGCCGCGGTGACCAGGATCTCCTGATCGCTCTCGTCGGATGCGCCGACGACGAACTGCGTGGTGACGCCGGCCGGGGCCAGCCGGCCGCCCGACTGCCGGCGCACGGCGCTGGCGACTTGCAGCGCCGGCATGAGCTGCGCATCGAAGGCTTTGCGGTCGCTGAGGCGCGCCAGGCGCGTCGCGCTGGGGGCTTCCAGGTTGGTGGAGATGCGGTCGGCCAGTTGCGCGGCGCGCTCAATCTGCGCCGGCTCCGCGCCGGGAAGGATCTTCAGGTGGATGTAGCCGCGGAACTCGTAGACCTGGCGCACAATCTCGACGGCCACCAACATGCGATCCATCTCGCGCGCCGGCCGGCCGCAGATGCCAGAGCTGAGGAACAGACCTTGCACCAGGCCGGCGCGGCGCATCTCGTCGAAGGTGCGCGCCAGCTCCTGCGGGCGCAAGGTCTGGCGCGGCGTATCGTGCGAGGCGCGCATGGCGCAATAGGCGCAATCGTTCTCGCAGATGTTGGTCAGCAGCACCTTGAGCAGCTTGATGCAGCGCCCGCCGGGCATCAAGGCCGTGGCGACGGCGTCGCGCAGCGCATGC
>CAIQJD010000114.1 GCA_903872005.1 uncultured bacterium
ATGGCTGGCCCAGGCCGGCGGATCGGACCGCCGCTCCAGGAGGGCGATATCCCGCTCCGGCGGCAGCAGGTAGGATGTCTTCTGCTCTTTCTTCTTCTCGTGCTTGATGTAGATGCGTACTTTCTTCGTCTCGGTCTTGTTGCCGGCGGCGTCGTACGCGATCACGTGAATCACGTGCGTCTCGGTATAGCCCAACGTGTCCGAGATGATGCCGCGTCCGCCGGCGAACCAGTTGGTGTAGCGATAGCTCCCGTCGGACAACTTGTCCACGATCACCTGCGTGTCGGTGATGACCTTCTCGCCGATGATCGCGCCGCCATTGGTCGGGTCGGTGATCGGCTCGGTGTGTGTGATCACCGTCGGCTCCATACGGATGGTGTCGGACATGGCAATCGTCCAGCGATAATTATAGGGCGCGACGCTGCTGGTTCCCAGCAGGACGTCATCCATGAAGAACTCCATCTTATCCATGAAGGCGTTGTCGGTCGCGTCGGCCTGGATGCTGACCCATTCTTTGTCTTCCATTTCGTAGACGACGTTCGGCTCCGGGTTGACCAGCTCGACCTTCGGTGCAGCGTTGTCTACGGTCACCTGAATCGCGGCGTCCTCGATGCCGCCGTCATTGCGCACCACGCGCAGTTGCAGCGTATACAGCCCTTCCAGGCCGGTCACGTCCCAGAAATCGAGCTGCCCCCGATCTACCTGGTTGCCGTGATCGCCGCCAATCTGCGCCCATTCGGTCGGGTTCAAGCCCTTGCCAAATTCCAGGCGCCACAGGCGGAAGTCCGAAGACCTGGCGTTGCCGGAGATGACGATGCCTTTGCTGATGTACGACATGGGCGCCGGCTCGCTGATGGCGACATCGCCGGTGGCCGGCCCGGGCCCGTACTGGTCGTCATACTGCCGCGGCGGCTGGGCGATTTCGTTGGCCCGGACGTAGTCGGCCGCCTCTGGCGGGTAGATGGCGAAGACTTTCTCTTCGACCAGCTCGGGCGGGGTGTAGATCGTCGCCAGCTTGCCGGTCTCTTTGTTGATCTTGAAGGGCTGATGCACGTTGCACGTGACCGTCGGGGCCGTCCCCTTGATGAAGACCTCGCGCACGCGATTGGGGCAGTATTGCGTCGCCTTCAAGCCGGAGACGGCGCAGACTTCCGCTTCTTCGATGTTGCCGGGGCGCGTGAATGGCTCAATCGCCAGGCCGCGGTGCAGATATTCCATGACTTCGTTCCAGATGGGCGCAGCGCCCAGGGAACCGGCGATGCGTTCCATGGACGTATTGTCGGCGTTGCCTACCCAGACCCCCACCACGTACTGCGGCGTGTAGCCCATCGTCCAGGCGTCTTTGTAGCGGTCGGTCGTGCCGGTCTTGGAGGCGGCCGGCCGGTCTTTCAGTTGCAGCTTGCTGCCATATCCGAAGGCCGGCGCGCGGGCGGCGTCGTCCGAGAGGATGTTCGTGACGAGATACGCAAGCTCTGGCGAGAGGATGTTGCGCGATTCGGGCCGGTCATAGACCTTCAAGACGTTGCCTTTGCGGTCTTCGACGCGCAAGATCCCCACCGGCTCGACTTCGCGGAAGCCGGCGCGGCGCTGTTCGGCCGGCACGGCCTGCCCGATCATGACGCCGTTGTTGGCGAAGACGCCATAGGCGAAAGTATGATCCAACAGGCGCACTTCGCCGCCGCCCAGGGTCAGGCTCAGGCCATAGTACTCGCCGGTCAGGGTGTTGATGCCCATGCGGTGCGCAGTGTTGAGGACATTCTTGATGCCGGCTTTGCCCATGGCCCAGACGGCCGGGATATTGTAGGAACACGCCAGCGCCTGACGGATACGCACCGGGCCATGATACTTGCGGTCGTAGTTCTCGGGCACGTAGGCCGCCAGGTTGGGCGGGTCGGGGAATGCAGTACGCACATCCAGGACCATGCTCGCCGGCGTGTAACCCTGCGAGAAGAGCGTCACATAGGTGAAGGGCTTGAAGGATGAGCCGGGCTGCCGGTCGGCCAACGCCATGTTGACCTGCCCATCAATCTCCTTGTTATTGTAGTCCACGCTGCCGAGCATGGAGAGGACTTCGCCCGTGCGCGGTCGGATGACGACGACGGCGGCGTTGGTCACCTTCGTATCGGGACTCTTGTTGTCCTTCTGCAGCTTCTCGACGTTGACGCGCGCGACTTCCTCGACTTTGTGCTGCAGGTCCAGGTCCAATGTGGTATAAACGCGCAAGCCGCCGCCATAGACCAGGTCAGCGCCGAATTCTTCTTCCAGCTTTTTACGCACGTAGAGGGAGAAGTGCGGGGCTTCCTGCGCCTCGAAGCGGGTGTTCAGGGTGGGGCGGATGACCAGATCTTCGGCGAAGGCTTGATCGGCTTCAGCCTTACTGATGTAGCCGGCGACCGCCATCTGGTCGAGCACGATGCGCTGGCGCGATTTCGCCAGATCGGGATTGTCAATCGGATTCAGGCCGGGATATTGGGGAATGGCGGCCAGCATGGCTGCTTCCGCCAGATCAATCTGGCCTACCGGCTTGCTATAATAGACCTGCGCGGCCGCTTCCACGCCGTAGGCGAAGTTGCCGTAGAAGTTGTAGTTCAGGTACCATTCCAGGATCTGATCCTTGCCATCCCGGCCGGGGTAGCGCCGCGTGATCTCCATGGCCGAAATGGCCTCTTTGATCTTGCGCGAATACTCCTGCTTGTAGCGGTCTTCGGCCGGGATGAGTACGTTCTTGACAAGCTGCTGTGTGATGGAGCTGCCGCCCTGCACCGGCAGGCCGCGCAGGTTGTTCCACACAGCGCGCGCCAGCCCTTCAAAGTTCACGCCGGGGTTTTCGTAGAAAGTGCGGTCTTCCAGGGCGACAGTCGCCTGACGCAGCGTCAGCGGGATCTCATTGATCTTCATATACGTGCGGTCGCCGCGATTGGGTCGGGGGTCAAAGACCTCGTAGAGCAAATGCTGGCCCGTGCGGTCATAGATCTTGGTGGTCTCGAATTCTTCCTGGGCAATCTCGATCTTCTCCGGGTCGGGCAGGTCTTGGGCGAAATAGGCGTACACGCCGGCGACGGCGGCGACGCCGGTGAAGACCAGGGCGAGATTGGCCAGGACGATGAACGCCAGCACTCCCACGGCGACGCGGAGGACGAGGCGGCCGACGCCGCTATGGCCCCGCCGGCGCTGCCGGTGAATGATGACCTTCCTGCGCGAAACGTCCATACGAACGGGATTCCTTCCATCAGCAAGTTTTGCGCCGCCGCCGGCGGGAAAGTCGCCGGCCGGCGCTGGAGCGTATACTAACAGATAAAGAGGAAATTGACAAGGCTCGCGCCCCACGGTCGGCCCTCGATTTGACGAAGGGGCTTCATTCTAGTATCATATCGGTCATCAGCGTCAGCGCCGCAGATCATCTGCGGCGCTCCGTTTGAAATCGGCAATTGCAGCGAAAGGCGGCAAGCGATGTTTGATAAACTTGCCCGGATTAACGCACGTTACGAAGAGCTGGGCCGGCTGATGGCCGACTCCGCTCTGGCCTCTGAACCGCAGAAGATCGTCGCCTATGCCCAGGAACGCGCCGAGCTGGAAGAGCTGGCCGAGGCGTACCATCGTTACCAGCATATTACGCAACAGATGGAAAGCGCCCGCGCCTTGCTGACGGAGGACCAGGACGCCGAAATGGTCGAGCTGGCCCGCGAAGAGCTGGCGGCCCTGGAGCAGGATCAGGACGCTCTGCAAGTCACGTTGAAGCAGCTCTTGCTGCCCAAGGACCGGCGCGATGAGCGGAACGTCTTCCTGGAAATCCGCGCCGGCGCCGGCGGCGACGAAGCCGGCCTCTTTGCTGCTGATCTCTTCCGCATGTACAGCCGCTACGCCGAGTCGCGGCGCTGGAAGGTCGAAGTCCTCTCGCGCAACGAGTCGGGCATCGGCGGCTTCAAAGAGATCATCGCCATGATCAAGGGCAAGGGCGCGTACTCGCGCCTCAAGTATGAGAGCGGCGTGCATCGCGTCCAGCGCGTGCCGGAGACCGAGACCGCCGGTCGTATCCATACGTCTACGGCCACGGTCGCCGTCCTGCCCGAAGTGGATGAAGTGGATGTGCAGATCAACCCGGAAGAAATCCGCATTGACGTCTTCCGCTCCTCCGGCCACGGCGGCCAATCGGTCAATACCACCGATTCGGCCGTGCGTATCACGCATATCCCTACCGGCATGATCATCTCCTGCCAGGACGAACGCTCGCAGCTTCAGAACAAGCTACGCGCCATGTCCGTCTTGCGGGCGCGCCTGTACGAAATCGAGGCGGAGAAGCAGCGCTCGGAAGTCGAAGAGGCGCGGCGCGACCAGGTTGGCAGCGGCGACCGCTCCGAGAAGATTCGCACTTACAACTTCCCGCAGAGCCGCGTCACTGACCATCGTATTGGCCTGACCAGCTATCGCCTGGAAGATGTGCTGGCCGGCAATCTGGATGACTTCATCGAGGGATTGGCGACCGAAGACCAGGCGCGCCGGCTGGCGGCGCTGGACGCGTGAACGCCGCGCCCGTCGCCGGCCTGACGGTAGCGGCCGCGCGGCGCGACGCGATAGATCGCCTGACCCGGGCCGGCGCCGATGCGCCGGCTTTGGACGCCGAACTCCTTCTGGCCCACGTTTTGGGTTGCGACCGGGTCGCCCTGTTGACGCGGCCAGAGCGCCGGCTGACCGACGCCGAGGCGCGCCAGGTCGAGCAGCTCATCGGCCGGCGGGCCGGGCGCGAACCCCTGGCCTACATCCTCGGTCGCAAGGAATTCTTCGGCCTCGAACTGGAAATCGGCCCCGGCGTCTTGATACCGCGCCCAGAGACCGAAGAGCTGGTCGAGCGGGCGCTGGATTGGCTGCGCCGGCGCGATCTGGCCGCGCCGTGGATCGCCGACGTGGGGACGGGGAGCGGGGCCATCGCGATTGCCCTGGCGAGCGCCTGGCCGGCGGCGCGCGCTTTTGCCATCGAACTATCGCCGGCGGCGGCCGCGCTGGCGCAGCGTAATATCGAGCGGCACGGCCTGACGCAACGCATCACCCTGTTGGCCGGCGATCTCCTTGCCCCCTTGCCGCAGCCGGTTGACCTCATCGTCGCCAATCTCCCGTACATTGCCGCGCCGGATATCGAGACGCTGATGCCCGAAGTCGCCTGTCACGAGCCGCGCCTGGCTCTGGATGGGGGGCCGGATGGCCTGGGTGTGATCCGCCGGCTCCTGACGCAAGCGCCGGCGCATCTGCGCCCCGGCGGCGCGCTCTGCCTGGAGATCGGCGCCGGCCAGGGGCCGCTAGCGCGCGCCAGCGCCGCGGCGGCTTTCCTGGCGGCGCAAGTCGCCGTCTATCCCGATCTGGCCGGCCATGATCGTATCCTGGTCGTTGAAACGTCTGCCGGAGGCGCGCCATGCCTTATCGCCTGATCGCCGCCGATCTCGATGGCACCCTGATGGGCGAAGACGTCGCCATATCGCCGGCCGTCCTGGCCGCGGCCCAGAAGGTCATGGCGCGCGGCGCATTCTTCACCATCGCCACAGGCCGCACCATTGAAGGCGCGACGCCTCACGCTCAACGCCTGGGCATCAATGCGCCGGCGATCCTCTATCAGGGCGGCGAAATCCGCGACCTGCGCGCCGGCGTCAGCATCTTTCGGGCCGCCATCCCCCTGTTGGTCGCCCAGCCATTCATCGCCGCCATCAGCGCGCTGGGCCTGCACCTGAACGTTTATCTGGACGGAGGCGTCTACGCCGCCGCGCAGACGCCCGGCGCAGACTTCTACACCAGCCTGAACGGGACGCGCATCGAGGCGGTCGGCGATCTGGCGGCCTTTGTGCGCCGGCCGCCGGCCAAAATGCTCATCATCGCCGAGCCGGCGCGCCTGGACGATCTGGCGCCGACCTTGCGGGCGGAATTCGCCGGCCGGCTCCAGATTGTGCGCTCTCATGCCCGGTTCCTGGAAGCCATTCCGCCGGAAGCCAACAAGGGGCGCGGCCTGCAACGTCTGGCGGCTCATCTCGGCGTAGCGCAAGCCGAAACCGTCGCCATCGGCGATAACGACAATGATATGGAAATGGTGGCCTGGGCCGGCCTGGGGATCGCCATGGGCAACGCCACGCCGGCGGTGCGCGGCGCGGCGGTCGCCATCGCGCCGCCGGTGACGCAAGACGGCGCGGCCTGGGCCATCGAGACGCTGGTGTTGCCGGCTCTGGCCTGAGCCGGCCGGGAGGGAGCCATGACCCAATATTGCGACGCGCCTCGGTCGGGCAACGTGCCCATCCTGGCGGCCGACGATCCGGCCGGCCTGGATTTGGCCGTTGATCTGTTGCGCCGCGGCCGGCTGGTCGCCTTTCCCACCGATACCGTCTATGGCATCGGCGCCGATGCGCGTCAGACCGACTCCATCGCCGAAATCTATATCGCCAAAGGGCGTCCGCCGGAGAAGGCCATCCCGCTCCTGGTAGCCGATGTGAGCGATATGCAGCCCTACGTCGCGCACATCCCCGATGCGGCGCGCCGGCTGATAGATGCTTTCTGGCCCGGCGGGTTGACCCTGGTGCTGCCCATCGCCGCCGGCGCGCCGGCTATCATCAGCGCCGGCCCGGGTATTGCCGTCCGAATGCCCGATCACCCGACGCCGCTGGCCCTGATCCGCCGGCTGGGCGCGCCCCTGGCTGCCACCTCGGCCAACCGCAGCGGCCATGCCGACCCCCTGACCGCCGGCGCGGTGGCCGAACAACTCGGCCGGCGCATCGAGCTGATCCTGGATGGCGGCCCCACTCCTGGCGGCCGCGCTTCCACCGTATTGGATTTGACCGCGCAGCCGGCGCGCCTCCTGCGGGTCGGGCCATTTTCGGCCGCGCAGTTGCGCGCCGTCATCGGGGACATCTTGGAGCCATAGAGCGACAGGAAAAGTAACCAGAAAGGACGGAACAGCATGAAGATCGCCCTGGGCGCCGATCACGGCGGCTTCGCCCTCAAAGACCGTATCGCCGCGCACTTGCGCGAGCGTGGCCATGAGGTGATGGACTTCGGGACCGGCGGCCCGGAATCGGTGGACTATCCCGATTACGCGCGCCAGACGGCTCAGGCGGTGGCCGCCGGCCAATGCGCGCGCGGCATCGTCGTCTGTGGCACCGGCATCGGCGTCAGCATTGCCGCCAATAAGGTGGCCGGCATCCGCGCCGCCCTTTGCACCGACAGTTACATGGCGCGCATGAGCCGGCAGCACAACGACGCCAAGGTCCTGGCCCTGGGCGCGCGCGTCCTGGGCGAAGGGCTGGCTCTCGATATCGTGGATGCGTGGCTGAGCGCCGAATTCGAGGGCGGCCGGCACGCCCGGCGCATCGCCAAGATTCACGAGATTGAGACGC
>CAIQJD010000115.1 GCA_903872005.1 uncultured bacterium
CCGGCGGGTTGGTGGCGGTGGCCGAAGGCACGGTCGTGGCGGTGGCGGTCGCCGGCGTCGTGGCCGTCGGAGTACGCGTCGCCGTAGGCGCGATGGCCGTGTTCGTCGGCGTCGCCGATGTGCCCAGATCGTAGCGAATGATCAGGCGCGGCCGCTGCGCGCTGACCAAGGAGTAGTCATTGGAGCGGATGGAGTATTCCAGCCCGGCAGCCCCCGAGGCGCGCAAGACCACGCCGTTGTTGGGGATCGAGCCATCGAGCCAGCCGCTTACCAGGGCGGTCACATTGAAGGAGACCCAGTCCAGGGTGTAGCGCGCCGTAGCGCCGGCGAAGAGATCAGGCCAATAGTCGCCCGATTCGCCGGACGCGCCGGCCTTGCTCCAGGTTGCGCCGTTCTGCGCCAGGAACCAGGTCGCCTGATCGCAGACCCATTCGCGTTGCAGGGCGTAGACCGTCATGTCCAGGCTGCTGGCGGCGGTGCGCTCAAAGGCGAAGAGTTCCAATCGGGCGTCGAGGATGCGGGCCTCGGCCGGCAGCGTCGCTGGCAGGCCGAAACGCAGCAGCCCCACTTCCGCGCCGTCGCCGCGCACGTAGAGCCGTTCCGATGGCGCGTAGTTGTTATAGGGATTGCTGCTCTTCAAGAAGGTGTCTGCGGCGTCGGTGTAGTCATCCACGCCATATTGCAGTGTGATCGTCTGCGGCGCGGCGCTGATCGGCGTCGCCGTGGCCGTTGCCACGACCGATGTCGGCGTATGGCTGGGCGTCGGAGTCGCCGTGGGGAGCGATGTGGCGGTGGCGGTTGGCGCAGGCATGGTCGGCGTGCGGCTGGTCGTCGGTGTAGCCGTCGCCGGCAGCGTCGTGGCGGTGGCGCTGGGCGAGACCGCCGGCGTCGGGGTGTGACTGGATGTGGGTGTTGCCGATGGCAGCAGCGTGGCCGTGAGGGTGGGCGTCGGCGGCTCGTCTAATGTGGGCGTTGGGGTCGGATTGGCCGGCTCTGCTATCTCGTAGGTCAGGACCAGGCGCGGCCGGTCGGCGATGCTGCGGTAGTATTGGGAAGACCAGAAGTAGTACTCTGCGTTGAGGCCGGAGCCGCGCAGGATCATGCCGTAGTTCGGCGCGCCATCTAGCCAGTTCCGCACCATGTTGGTGACATCCAGGGAGACCCAGCGCGGCGAGAAGCGCACGATCTGAAAGACGGCGTTCTCATTGGTGTAATCGGCGCCGGTGCCGGCTGCGCCGGGCCGCGTCCAGGATGCGCCGTTGCGCGCCAGTTGCCAGGTTACCTGGCCTTCGTCCCATTCGCGCAACAGGGCGTAGAGGCCAAGATCCATACTGCTGCCGTTATAGGGCAGGGCCGCGTATAGCTCCAGACTGGCTTCCAGCAGGCGTGCCTCGGGCGGCAGTTGGCCGGCCAGCTCGAAGCGCAGCAGCGCTACTTCATAGCCGTCGGCGCGCACGAAGAGGCGGTCGGAGCCGGCGTAGTTGGCATACGGGTAATTCAGGTAGATGTAGGCATCCTGCACATCGGTATAGCCATCGCGCCCGTATTGCAGCGTGATGGAGTGGATGCCAGGCGCCACCGGCGTGGCGGTGACGGTCGGCGCCGGCGTATTGGTCTCGGTGGCCGTGGCCGATGGCGTGAAAGTGGCTGAGGGCGTGCGGGTCTCCGTCGGCGTTGCGGTGGACGTGGGGGGCGCCGGCGTGTGGGTGACGGTGGCCGTGGCCGATGGCGTCTTCGTAGAGGTCGGCGTGCGGGTGTCGGTTGGCGTGCCGGTGTGTGTCGGCGTCAGCGTGGCCGTGGGAGGCGCCGGCGTATGGGTGATCGTTGGCGTATGCGTTTGCGTGCGCGTTTGCGTGCGCGTGGAAGTCGGCGGCGTGTCGGTCTGCGTTGGCGTCAACGAGGGCGTGAGAGTGTGCGAAGGCGTCGGCGTGATCGTCCGCGTGGGCGTGAATGTGGGGGGCAGCGTCGCGGTGGAGGTGGCGGCCGGCGTGTGCGTACTGCTGGCCGTCGCGGTGGGCGAAGGCGTGTCGCCGGCCGTTGGCGTGGCGCTGGGGGTTGCGCTCGCCACCGTGTAGCTGATCACCAGCATGGGCCGAAAGCTCGCATCCGAGTATTCGCTGGAGAAGGCGGTATACTCGACGCCGGCCGCCCCAAAGCCTTTGACGAGGACGCCGTAGTTTTCGGCCGGCGCGTTGACCCATTGCGTGACCATGTCGCGCACGTGCAGGTCAATCCAGCGCACGGGCGCGTTGACTGTGACCGAATCGCTGGCGTCCGGTGCGCGGTCCGCCACCGTGTCATTGGCGCCGGCCTGGCCCCAGGTCTCGCCGGTGCGCGGGATATTCCAGGTGGTCGTGCCTTCTGTCCAGGGGCGCAGCAGCTTGTAGGTACGCGCTTCGAGGGGGTTGGCGTTGCTGGCTTTTTCCATATAGAGGCGCAGCACAGCATCCTGTACCTGCGCGCCGGCCTGCAGGGCGCCGGCTACATCGAAGCGCAGGATCAAGGAAGCCCATTCGCCGGAGCGGATGTACATGCGGTTGACGTTGCCGAAATTGACGTCGGGCGACCAGCCGTGGATGGTGGAGTCGGTCGCGCCGGCGTAGCTCTGCACGCCCTCTTGCAGCGTGGCAACCCAGACCTGGCCGGCCGGCGGGGTGCGCGTCGGCGTGATGGAGGGCGTGGGCATCTGGGTGGGCGTTACCCAGAGCGAAGTCGCCGTCGGCGTGGGCGAAATCACGGTCGCGGTCGGGGTGGCATTCGGGTTGGTGGTCGGCGTGGGCGTGCCGGCGCCGGAGCGTTTGGCGATTTGCACGAAGTGGATGAACTCGTCGCCATCGTTGTTGCTGGAGATGCGGAAGTCGCTGCCGCCGGCCCCGCCGTTGGCGAAGCGGACATCGTTGAGGGTGTACGTGACGGAGCGCCATTCGCCGGTGCCGGTCTTCTGCACACGGCCGGCCAGCTTGGTGGGGTTGGACACCGCGTCATATTCCAGCGACCAGCTATCCGTGCCGGTATCCAGGTAGGTGACAGCCAGTGTGATGGCGTTCGTGCCGCCGGCGATGTAGCCGTCGTCCACGAAGAAGTACATATATGGGTTGCCGGTGGCCTGGTCGGTGCGCCGGCCGTAGCGTCCGAATTTGTGGGTGGTGATGTTCCACGCCGGCACGGTGCGCCCGCCGGGCACATCGTCGCGGCGGTAGAGCCAGAATGAGTAGTCGCCCCACTGCGGCATCCAGGTCTGCTCGGTCTCGCGCATGGCGATCCAGATGCTCGGAGTGTTGTCAATGCGTGCGCCCAGGTGCGCGTTCACAAAACGCACGAAATTGAGATCTTCGGTCTTGGTGATCAGTTCCCGGGCCAGACTCATATAGTCGGCGTGCTTGTCCAGGCCGTTGATTAAGCCCCAGTATTCCAGGGTGTCGTTGGTCAGATAGACGGAACGATAGGACTCCCAACCGCTGGGGACATCGTCGTTGTGGCGCGCAAAGGCGTCGTAGAAGCCGCAGCCGGCGTAGGTATTGGGCGGCGTGACGTAGGCCGGGTCGTCGTCATAGCGCAGGCCATTGTTCTTGAAGCCCACGCCGAAGGTCGCGGCGTAGTCCGTCGTCAGCTTGCGCTCGCAGGAGTCCACGAACGTCGGCGCATATTGCAGCATGATGGCTTTGTTGTGGAAGGCGCGCCCGTAGCTGGCTGAGATGGCATTCACGGCTTCCACCCAGACGGTGGAGGGATTCGCGCCGGGGCGGTCTTGCTGGATGGCGGTCTTGACACATTCGTCGTCGGAGTTCTGCGAGGGCTGGTTCTCGCCATAGATGCCGGTGCCGATTTGAATCCATTCTACGCGCGGGTCGTTGTCGTAGCGCGCCGCAATGGCCTGGATGAAATGGTCGTATTTCGTCAAGAAGGTGGGATTCCAGTATCGGGGGATCTCCCAGGAGCAGGAGAGCGGCTGGACGCCGGCCGCGGCCACCCAGTCCGGCACGCGGCTCCCGCCGCCTTCCATGATATGGAAGGCCAGGCCCACTGGCTTGTGCAGAGTCGTCTCGTTCTGTATCCAGCGATCCACGGACGACCAGTTGTAGTAGCCTTCGGAAGTCTCGATGGAGTCCCAATGGAACAGGCCCATGCCGCCAGTGAACGAGTTGTCCCAGGCATTAGGGTCCAGGTTGGTGTAATCCGTGAAGATGTAGATGCCGGGCCGGCGCACGCGATCTTTGGTGTAAGGATTCTGGACGTGCGCGTTGGGGGTGGGGGTCGCGGTCGGTTCTTGCGCCTGCGTGCCGGCCGGCGCCGACATGCCGACTGCCAGCAAGACGACGAGCAGCGCCACCAGAGTCATGATGGCGCGTGTAACACGCGGCTTACTTTCCAAGGCCATAGTCGGTCTCCTCGGATGAGCTTTTGGGACAGACATGCGTCATTATTATGTATAGTGTACATAAGGACGGACGGCGCGTCAATAGGATACGGGGAAGAATTAAGGTGAAGATGTGTGACGCGGAGTTCTACGGGTTGGCGGCCGGCAGGCCGCCGGCGCTGTGCGCCGCGCGCACGCCGCGCACAATGGCTTCGGCCAGGGCTTCGGCGGCCAATGCGCCGATGAGGGTCACATTGCCGGCGCGTCGGCCGGTCGCCAGGGCGAAGATCGTATCGCCGTCGAACATGGTATGCGCCGGCCGGATGGCGCGCGCCAGCCCATCGTGGGCCATCTGCGCCACTTTGTGGGCCTGGGCCTTGGTCAGGCCGGCGTCCGTGGCCACGACGCCGATGACGGTATTGCCGGCGAATGCCGCTATCGAGCGGCCCACCAGGCCGGCCATGGCCTGTGTCGAATCGGCGAAGCCCGCGCCCGTGAGGGCGCGCGTGCCGGCGATGATCTGACCGCTGGCTGGCTCCACCACATCGCCCAGGGCGTTGACGACGACCAGCGCGCCCACCGACAGGCCGCCGGCGCGGCGCAGCGCCGTCCCCAGGCCGCCTTTCATGGCCCGGCCGACGCCAAAGACCTTGCCCACGCTGGCGCCCATGCCGGCGCCGGCGTTGCCCTCTTCGACGAGGCCGGCGCTCGCCGCCTGACAGGCGGCATAGCCCATCTCGGCGTCGGGCCGCGCCGCTGCGCTGCCGACGCCCAGGTCGAAGATCACCGCAGCCGGCACAATGGGCACTTTCGCCACGCCGGTGTCATAGCCGATGCCGCGCTCTTCGAGGTAACGCATCACGCCGGCGGCGGCATTCAGGCCGAAGGCGCTCCCGCCGGTCAGCAGGATGGCATGCGCCTGCTGCACCAGATTCTC
>CAIQJD010000116.1 GCA_903872005.1 uncultured bacterium
GCCGGCGCGGCTGGCGCGGCCGGGGGAGGCGCCGGCAGGTTGGTTGGGGACAGGTCGGCCGGCGCGCCGAAGAAGCGATCCAGGAGCCGGTCTACAATCCGTTGCGCGGCGCGCCAGAGGGCCAGCCCCGGCTCGGCTACGCGCATCAGCGCCTGGTTCGCGGTCTCGATCCACTGAAACTCGTGTCGCATAGGTTTCTCGCCCCCGCTGGTCATAGAGCCGCCCGCCGGCCGGCGCCGGTCAGCGGCACGAAGACGACGCTGGTGACGCTCTGCGAGCGGATTTCTCCGCCCTTTCTCTCGTACAGCCACAAAACCTGGTATGCGCCGGCCGGCCCCACCGGGATGACCAGTCGGCCGCCTTCGGCCAATTGCTCCAGGAGCGCCGGCGGGGTGTGGCCGGCGGCCGCCGCCACGAGGATGGCGTCATAGGGCGCATGTTCCGGCCAGCCAAAGTAGCCATCGCCATGCCGCACCGTGACATTGGCATAGCCCAGCCGGCGCAGCCGCTCGGCGGCCGCAGAGGCCAGCGCGGCGATGATCTCGATGCTGTAGACCTCGGCGACCAACTGGCTGAAGATGGCAGCCTGATAGCCGGAGCCGCAGCCGACATCCAGGACGCGATCTCCCGGTTTGAGCGCCAGCAATTGGGTCATGAGAGCGACGATATACGGCTGCGAGATGGTTTGGCCATGGCCGATGGGGAGCGGATGGTCGCCATAGGCCAGGCCGCGATCTTCGATGGGCACGAATTCCTCGCGCGGCGTGCGCTCCAGGGCCGTCAGGACGGTTTCGTCGGTGATGTCTTTGCCCATCCATTGGAACTTGCTGGCGCGCATGGGTGTGATGTGTCCCTTCTGCTAACACTTGCGGCGCATTTCGGCCGCGATAACGTCGGCCAGCGCGCATTGGCCGGCCGGCGTCAGGTGTACGCCGTCCAGATCGAGCAGGCCGGCCATGTCGCGGCCGGCGAAGGCGCGCGCCACATCTATCAAATCGGCGCCGGTCGCGTCGGCGACCTGGCGAATGATCGCGTTGACGGTCGCCAGGGACGCCCACGCGCCAGGGTTGGCGAGCCGCGCCGGGTGCGTGGTCAGCAGGCAGACACGGCCGCCGCTGCGCCGGCTGCGCTGCGTCAACGCCAACAGGGCGGCCCGGAAATCGGCCGGCGCGACGCGCGGCAGATCCGGCCAGTAGCCGTTCAGCGCCGGCCGCGTCAGCAGTCTCCAGCGCCGCGCGCGCGCCACGGCGGTCTGAACCAGATGCAGCCGGCCGAGCGCGCCGGCCAATCCAGCCGGCAACGCGCCGCTGGCGCGGATGACGTCCAGGCCGCTGCGGCCCAGCGCGGCGTCGTTCAGTCCAAAGGCGATCAGCGTCCAGTCGGGCCGGAAGCGCAGGGCATCGCAATCGAGGCGCACGAGGCCCTGCACGGCAGTATCGCCGCAGATGCCGGCGTTGACCACTATCAGCGGCCGGCCCGGCCAGGCAGCCCGCAGGCGCGTCTCCAGCAGCGCCGGCCAGGCTTGCGCTGCCGGCAAGGTGTAGCCGTGGGTGATGGAATCGCCCAGCGCCACAATTCGCAGCCGGCCGGCGCATGCGCCGGTGGTCAACCGGAGCGTCTCGGGACGCA